>JASIGB010000886.1:0-6307 GCA_030045355.1 Bryobacteraceae bacterium | reverse complement strand
GCAGCCGGGCGGTTTGGTGGACCGGCTGCCGGCGCAGGCGCCCGATCGCGGCGAGCGTATGGACGACATTCTCGAAGATTTTGAGCGCTGCATTGTCCCCGCACTGACGCACTGGAACCATCCGCGCTTCTTCGCGTACTTCGCAAACTCGGGTTCGCATCCCGGCATTCTGGCCGAGATGCTCATGGGCGCGCTGAACGTCAACGGCATGGTGTGGAAGAGCTGCCCCGCTCTTACGGAACTCGAACAGGTGACGCTCGGGTGGCTGCGCCAATGGATCGGGCTACCAGAGCAATTCTTCGGCATCATCTATGACACCGCCTCCGTCAGCACGCTGCACGCGATCGCGGCTGCGCGGCAGATGGCGGATCCCGACGCACGCACGCGCGGCAATGCGCCGGGCCTGGTGATCTACACCTCCGAGCAATCGCATTCGTCCGTCGATAAAGCCGGGATCACGCTAGGCATCGGACAGGACAATATCCGGAAAATCCCGGTGGACGAAGCGTTCCGCATGCGCGCGGACGCATTGCGCGAGGCTGTGGAGCGCGACCGGCGCGCCGGCAAGCGTCCGTTCTGCATCGTGGCCACCGTCGGGACGACGTCCACCACGAGCATCGACCCGGTGCCCGCCATCGCCGATATCGCCGAACGGTGCGGGGCCTGGCTGCACGTGGACGGGGCATACGGAGGCTCCGCTGCGGTGGTCCCCGAGTTACAGGGGATCCTGAATGGTTGCGATCGCGCTCACTCGCTGGTCCTGAATCCGCACAAGTGGCTGTTCACGCCCGTCGATTGCAGCGTTTTATACACGCGGAGGCCTGAAGCCCTGCGCCAGGCGTTCTCGCTGGTGCCCGAATTCTTGCGAACCGCGGAGGATCCGCGCGCTATCAACTACATGGATTACGGCGTGCAGCTCGGCCGCCGGTTCCGAGCCTTGAAGCTCTGGTTCGTGATGCGCCACTACGGCCGCGACGGGATTGCGAACCTCATCCGCAAGCACATTGCTTACGCGCAGCGCCTGGCCGCCTTAATTCGCGAGCATCCGGATTTCGAAATCGCCGCTCCCACGCCGTTCTCGCTGATCTGTTTCCGCTATCGCGGCTCGGACGAAGAAAATCGCGCGCTGCTCGAGGCCGTGAACGCCTCAGGCCGCGCTTTCCTATCGCACACGGTGTTGCACGGCAGGTTTGTATTGCGGCTGGCGATCGGAAACATCGCCACCGAGTGGGAGGATTTGGAGGAAGCCTGGAACCTGATCCGGCAAATCGCGAAGAGACCCGCTATGAGCCGGTCCTCTGCAAAATAAAGTCATCCACCGTGCTGAGCAGCAGCGACGGATGGACCGGTTTGGAGATGTATCCGTTCATGCCCGCTTCCAGGCACCGTTCCTTGTCGCCGTTCATGGCGTGCGCGGTCATGGCGACGATGGGTAGAGAATTCCAGCGTGCCTCTTTGCGGATCAGCCGGGTTGCTTCCAGCCCATCCAGCACAGGCATCTGGACGTCCATCAGGACCAGATCGAAGCCGCCGCTCGTCTCCAGCTTCTGCAGTGCTTCTTGGCCGTCGTTGGCGAGCTCGATGAAGAAGCCGCGCTTGCGCAGCACCGCCGTGACCACTTTCTGGTTGACGTGATTGTCTTCCACGACGAGAATGCGAACGCCGCCGGACGGCGCATCGGGCGGCGCGGGTACGGCGATAGGCGCAGCATTTTGATCCACGGCGGCGGCCGCGACCGCTTCGCACGGCAGAGTCACGGTAAACGTGCTTCCACGGCCCAGTTCGCTCTCCACGTGAACGTCGCCGCCATGCAGCTCCACCAGGCTGCGCGTGATCGCCAGGCCCAATCCGGTTCCGCCGAACCTCCGGCTGACGCTGCCGTCGGCCTGTGTGAACTTATTGAAGATGTGCAGCAGCTTATCGGCGGGAATACCGGTTCCGCTGTCCTGCACCTGGATCTCCAACAAAAACCGGCCGGGAGCCGTAAATCTGCCGCCCGTGCGCACAGCTACCTTTCCGTGCTCGGTAAACTTCACCGCATTGCTGACCAGATTTTCCAAGATCTGGCGAATGCGCAGCGGATCGCCCAGAATCTGCCGCGGAAGATCGAGCGCGGTCTCGGTCTCGAGCGCAACGGAGTTTCCCGCGGCTTTGGGCTGATGCACCTTGATGCAGTCGGCCACCAGCGCGCGCACATCCAGAGGGATCTTTTCCAATGTCATTTTGCCTGCTTCGATCTTGGACAAATCTAGAATTTCGTTGAGCAGCGAGAGCAAAGCATAGGCGCAGTTTTGGGCGGTATGAAGCTGCTCGGACAATTCCGGGCCCAGTTCCCGGTCCAACGCCATATCGAGCATTCCGATGACGCCGTTCATGGGCGTCCGCAATTCATGGGAGATATTGGCCAGGAACTCGCTCTTGGCCTGGCTAGCCGCTTGGGCGTTGCGCACGGCCGCTTCGAGCTGATCCGTTCGATCCTGGATACGTTTTTCGAGCATGCTCCGTTGTTCCAACAGCGCATTTTGCGCCGCGGCCAAGGCCGCGATCATCGCATTGAAACTTTCGCCGAGGAACTCCACTTCGTCGCCCGTCTTGGTTACCTGGACGGGTTCCAGACGGCCGTTAGAGGCCAGCGTGATCCCAGCCTGAAGCTTGGCGAGCGGACGCGTCAGCATCCGGATGGTAAAGTGTGAGATCGCTGCGGCGGCCAGGCCCACAATGACGAACAGCAGCAGGCCCTTGCCGAGATCGATGGTGTCCTCACGCAGGTCAATCGCCAGGATCGTGACAAAAAGCACCAGCGCCGTCGTGAATAGCGAGAATTTCGAAGCGATCGATCGCAACGGCCCAGGCCGTCGGGGCGCGAGCTCGCCGTTAGAGGCCTGTGCCATGCTCGTTCATCGGCATTGCTAAGGTATGCTGCATAAGGCATTAGCCCTAGCCGCGGGAGTTTGCGATTGCGCGCAATCGAGCAGTGATGGCCGGGTCGCGGGTATCAACCACGGAGCGCCCCGCGATGAATGCGAGCACGGCCAATCCACTTTAGCGGGAAGGTCCGGCCGGAATGGTGAAGTAAAACGTAGCTCCCCGATTCGGCGCGGCTTCGGCCCAGATTATGCCGCCGTGGCGGCGCACGATACGCTGTGTGGTGGCCAGGCCAATTCCGTTTCCGGGAAACTCGGACTGGCGGTGCATGCGCTGGAAAGCGCCGAACAGCATGTCTGCATGGGCCATGTCGAAACCGACTCCGTTGTCGCGCACGAAAAAGGCCGCCTTTCCAGCGCCCTCCATGGCGCCACCCGGGCCGCCGTTCGTGGCGCCGTTCGTCACGCTGTTCATGCGGCCGAACTCGATGCGCGCCAAATCCCGCGGGCCGGTGAACTTGACGGCGTTGCTCAGCAGGTTGGTCAGAACCACCTCCAGAAGACGGCTGTCTCCGCTGCTCGAGAGCCCGTCCTGAACCAGGAATTCCATGCGCCGGCCGGGCTCGGCCGCCCGCAAGCGCGAGGCGATCGCGCGGGCGAGCGAACTCAAGTCGACGGATTCGCGCTCCAGGGGCATCCGCGTCAGGCGCGAGAGCTGTAACAGATCGTCGATCAGACGCCCCATGCGCTGCGTTTCCGAGCGCACGCGATCCAAGTATTCGCGCGCCGTGGCGTCGAACAGGCTCCCGTAATCCTCGCTCAGGGCCAGGCTCCATCCGTCGATGCCCCGCAGCGGCGCGCGCAAATCGTGCGAAACCGAATAAGCGAAAGCTTCGAGCTCCTGGTTGGACGCCTCCAACTGCGCCGTGCGCTCCTGGACGCGCCGTTCGAGATCCTCGTTGAGATGCCGGATTTCCGCCTGCGCGCGTTTTTCCTCTGTCTTGTCTCGATTGGTCTCGAGCACCGTGATCCGGCCATCCGCTTCGATGACCGATGTCATAAAACTGTCCACGATGATTTCACGCCCTCTAGCCAAATGAGTCAATTCGCCCTGCCACTTTTGCTCACGCGCCAGTTGTTGCTCAATCTCCGGCGTTCCGGTCACGGAGCGAGTGTGAAGGAGAGAGTGGGGTTCGCGGCCAATGGCCTGAGCGGAAGTGAAGCCGTACAATTCTTCAGCCCCCCGATTCCAATACTCGATTACGCCGCCGAGCTTCCAAACAAAGATGGGTTCGAGGACTTTATTCAGCAGGTCGGCCTGAAGGCGGAGCGTTCGCGCGGAAGCTTCCAGCTTCTTCACGTCCTTCTCGATGGTGGCTCCGGCGGCGGCCAAAAGGACCACTAGAAAAGCTGTGCCTGCCGCCAGCGCGACGCGAGTCCGGCTTGCCTGTACGGCGGTGGCCCTGGTGCGCTCCGTGAGCAAGCGGTGTTCTTCCGCTTCAATCGCCCCCAGCTCGGCTCGCAACTCGTCCATTTGCCGCCTGCCCGGTCCGGACCCCAAGGCGGTCTGGGCGGCAGCCGCTAAGCCTTTCTGCTGGCGCAGGAGGATGCCTTCACCCAGATACTCCAGCCTGCCGCCTACCAGGCGGCGCGCATCCGCGATCCGCGACTGTTGCGCCGAATTGTCCCGCGTGAGCGCGCGCAGTTTCTCCATTGCGGGGCCGGTGGCCAACAGCGTCTGGCGATAATCCCGCACGTAGTTTTGGTCGCCAGTCAGCAAATAATCACGTTGCTGTTCTTCGGCATGCTCGACGATCGCGAGCAGCTCGTCCGAGGCGTTCAAGACCTGATAGGTGTGCTCTACCCACGCTTGCGCGGCGCGCTCATTGTCGAAGTCGAACCACACCAGCACCGCGACAATCACCAGGAGCAGCGTGGAAGAAAGCGCCAGAACCATGCGCGGGAAATGGTGCATCGCGCGCAGACGATGACTGAGAACACTGATCCCGATGCCGGTGGCAGCGAAGATCGCCAGGCGCCACCGATCCGCGGGGCGTGCCACGGCGAAACTAAACCGCGGCTCGGCAAAAACGTACCAATTGACGAGCAGATTCGCGGCCGTGGCAAACAGAGCTGGGCCGCGTCCCGCGAAGTAGGCAGTCAGCACGATTGCCAGGAGAGCAATCAAAAGAGGAATGGTCAGGAGCGGACGGGGGATTACCAATTGCGCGGCGGCGGTGAGCAGCACCGCCAGCACGGCGAAGCCGTATTGACGGATTCTGAACCGCGCCCGGCCGGTGGGCGTCGGCCGTGCCGCGGTTGGAGCGCTTACGTCAGGCCGCGCCATTGGCGTGCCCCTTCGCTTCCGCGTCGGGGGTGTTGCGCCTGGCCCGAAAGGCCAGCCCTACCCGGGTGCCGTCCTCGGACCGGACTTCCAAGCTAGCGCGGAGCTGCTCGGCTAACACTCGCACCAGCCGCAAACCGAGCGAGCGCGAGGTCCTCCAGTCTATGTCCCCGGGAAGGCCCACGCCATTATCCCAGACCGCGAGCGATACTCGATTTCCGGTTTCACTGAGCAACTGAATGCGGAGATCGCCCCTACGCGACTCGGGGAAGGCGTGTTGCAGCGAATTGGAGATCACCTCGCTGGCCAGCAGCGCGCAGGGAAGGGCGTCATCCAGTTCCAGGCACACCGCATCGAGTTCCGTGTGCAGCCGAATCTGGCGGTTGTCTACTCCATAGGAACGAAACAAATGCTCCAGCATGCGCCGGAGATACTTGGAAAAATCCACTGTCGCCAGATCTTCCGATTGATAAAGCATCTCGTGAAGTAGGGCCATGGACTGGATTCTGTTCTGATTCTCGGCCAGTATTTGGCTGACGCGCGGATGTGCCGCCGTCCGCGATTGCAAACCTAGCAGGCTGGACATCACCTGCATATTGTTCTTGACGCGATGATGGATCTCCCGCAGCAGGGTCTCGCGCTGGGTGAGCAGCGCCGCCTGTTGTTCCAACGCCGCCCTCTGAGCCGCTAACCGCTCCTCGCTTTCGCGCAGCGCTTTTTCGGCCTGCTCGCGTTCCCGGCGCGTCCGGGCGTCGCGTAATTCCCGATCCACCGCCGGCGCCAGCCGCGCCAGGTCGTGCTTCAGCAGATAATCCTGTGCTCCGGCCTTCATCATCGCCACTGCCACTTCCTCGCCCATGGCTCCGGAAACCACAATGAAGGGAATGTCCAGGCCGCTTTCGTGCAGCAGCGACAAGGCCGAGGGGGCGCCGAAATCGGGCAGACGGTAATCGACGATGATCAGGTCCCAGGACGCTTTCGCCAGGGCCTCGCGCATTTCCGCACCGCTCACGACGCGATGGGAATAAACGGCGTGGCCGGACTTGATGAGGATGCGCTCAATCAGAGCCGCGTCGCTTTCGGAATCTTCCACTTGCAG
>JASIGB010000885.1:0-2770 GCA_030045355.1 Bryobacteraceae bacterium | reverse complement strand
AGAAATAGCGAATGTCCTGGGGGCGCTTGTCTTCGGTGAGCGTAAAGTCGTCTTTCGCGAGGTCCGTGATCAGTTGACCGGACTTGGTCCGCACCGTTGCGAGAACGTTGACCACCTTCACTTCGGTGGAGAAGGTGGCTTCATCGGGATTCGCCGGTGGGGCGGTGTCGGGCTGAATGCCACCGGGCTGTGTTGACCCAGGCTGTGTTGATCCGGGCTGAATCGCGCCCGGCTGGACGGTGCCAGGTTGGAGAGTTCCCGGTTGGAGGGTTCCCGGTTGAAGGGTGCGCGGCGACTGCGCGTAAATCGAGAGCAAGGATGTGAAGAATAGGACCGAAGGAATGCCGAAGAAGCGCATCTCGACTTATTTTCTCAATTTTGCTCACGGGCGGCGCGAGTGAAGTATGGCATAATCACGGCATCTAACAATGTTACTTCGTCGCTGGCTGTTAGTGCCGTGCATAAGCCTGAGTGCGGCAGTCTGCCTGCTCGCGCAGAATAGGGGCGCAGACGCGCAATCGCGCGGCGTGTGGGAAGGCAAAGGCACGGCCATCGTCGAAGATTTCAAGGATTCCCGTGGGAGCCGCACGTATCTCCTGTTGCGCACGTCCGAGGGGGATCTCAAAGTAACGTCCGCCAATCCGGCTGCGCTGCGATCCGGCACGCACCGTTATCATGTGGAAGGCACGCGCACGGGGCACACCGTCGCCGCGGAGAGCATCACGGCGCTGGACGCGGCGTCCTCCGACACTTGCACCACCACCGGCGCGCAGAATACCATCGCGATTCCGGTTCAGTTTTCAGGCGCGCTCAACCCTACTTTCACGCCAGCCGATATTCAGAGTTGGATGTTCGGCCCGGATCCGTCGTTGAATGGCTATATTCAGGACGCCTCGTACGGACAAACGTCGGTGACGGGCACGGTGACCGGATGGATCACGCTGGATCAGAATTTCAGTGCTGAGCAGTTTACCGAGATCCAGCAGGCCGTTTTCACGCAGGCCACCGCGCAGGGCATCGATCTGACGCAATATTCCCATATTCTTTTCTTCTTGCCGGCGTTGCAGGGCACCGGATTGGACGCGGGATTAAGCTACGTCGGCTGCGCTCAGCTGACGCAAGGAAACACCACGTTCAACGCCTCGCTGGAGTGGATTTTTCCAGTGAGCGGCGCGCCTACTACGGAGTTTTTGCAGGTCACCTTTCACGAATTCGGTCACGGGCTGGGTTTGTTTCATTCGACGTCGCTCGACTGCGACGACGTTTCGCTGCCGCCCGATCCGAGCAGTTGCGAAGTGCTGCAGTACGGCGACGCTTACTCGGTGATGGGCGGGGGCAGCATGGGGCATTTCACTACGCCGCAGAAATACGCGCTGGGCTGGATCCAGGATGCCCAGGTGGTCACGATCGCATCGAGCGGCAGCGCGACCCTAATGCCGGTTTCCGCGCAAGGCGGCGGGACTTACGCCATCCGGACGCCGCGCACGGTGGGCGGAACGGACTGGATGTGGATCGAAGCGCGTGAGCCGGTAGGGCTGTACGAGTCTACCAGCCTGAATAACGATGGCCTGAACACCATGGGCGGCATCAACTCGGGCGCGATTGTGAATTTTCAGCCGCAGAGCGCGGGCGGACCGATTGCGAATTTGACGCAAGCGCAGCTCGTCGATATTCCTCCCGCGGGCGAACTCTATCAGGAGCCGTTAGCGGCTGCTGTAGCCCCGGGCAGTAGTTGGACCGATGTGTTCTCCGGCCTAACGATGAGCGTGGCGCAGGGGACGGGTTCGGCGCTGAACATCACTGTCAGCCGGAACAACGCCTGCGTCACGTTCAGTTCGCCAACCACAACGGTGGCGGGTGGAGGGGGCACGGGCACGGTGCAAGTGAGCGCGCCCGCATCCTGCTCCTGGACCGCTTCCACGAGCGACTCATGGCTCACCATCCAGAGCGGAGCATCGGGCACCGGAGACGGAACGGTCACGTTTGCCGCCACGGCAAATACCGGCGACGCGCGTGAAGGAGTGCTCGTGATCGGCGGCCTGGGCGTGCTGGTCTCGCAAGCGCCGCAGAATGGCGCGCCGGTAATTCTTCCGTTGAGCCCATCATCGGTAACTGGTCCTTCGGCGCTTCTGAATTTCTTGATCAACGACAACACATCGTCCCCGTTCTCTACAGTCACGTTCAACATCACGTCGGGATCGCCCTCGCAGCCGGTCTGTGAGATGGCTTGGAACGAACCCAACGGACAATTTCTGCTGACCAACGAGTTCGGCTTCACTTACAGCACAGCTCCCGACAGTAGCTATCTCATCGACCTCGAAAACGGCAGCTGCGCCGTCTTGATCGCCAGCCCGGGTTTCTACGGGCCGGGCGAGGGGACGGACTTTTCCTTCGAGGTGGAAGTAGCCTGGGAAATTCCTACGCCGGGTCCGAAAACGATCTATCTGCGCGCGCAGGATCTCTTTGGGAACGACACGGGTTGGCAGAGCGTCGGCACCTGGACCACCACGGTCGATCAGCCGCCCGCGCAGCCAGTGATGCCCAATGTCCCAGGGACCGGGCTCAACCAGCTTTTCACGATTGAAGCCAGCGATCCTGATGGAGCCGGGGACATTCAATCCGTGGAGCTGGATATCGGTACTGCCTCTCAACGCTGCTCGATGATCTATACCGACACCATTCAGGACGGCGTGGAGTTTCTGAACGACGACGGCACGCGCTCGGGCTGGTTAATCAACATTCCAGCCACGGCATCAAACTCGTATTGCAC
>JASIGB010000884.1:0-3320 GCA_030045355.1 Bryobacteraceae bacterium | reverse complement strand
GGTGGCGCTGGCGATCGCGGTGGCGCGCCGCATCCTGCACCGCGAGCTCACCGTCGCGCCCGAAGCGCTGCTGGGGCTGGTGAAGGCGGCGCTCGAAAAAATGGAAGCGCGCGAGATCCACCGCGTGCGCGTGGCGCGTTCCGATGCGGCGGCGGTGCGGCAGTTCTTCGACCAGATGGGCGCGCCGCAGCGCGTGGAAGTGCTGGCCGATCCGGCGCTGGAACCCGGCAGCGTGCGGATTGAATCCAGCACGGGAACGCTGGATGCATCGGTGGACACGCAACTGGAGGAAATCGAGCGCGGGTTCGCCGATTTGATGCGAGGTTCAGCATGAATTTGCAGGCATACTTGGAAAAACTCGCGCGGCTGGAGGTCTGCCGCTGGACGGGCACCGTCACCGAACTGGTGGGGTTGCTGGTGGAGTCCCAAGGCCCGGAATCGGCGGCGGGAGACTTCTGCGAGATCAACTCCCGCTCGGGGCGTCTGATCCGCACGCAGGTGATCGGGTTCCGCGACGGGCGTGTGCTGTCGATGCCGCTCGAAGAAACCGAAGGACTGCAATTGGGCGATCCGATTGTCGCGCGCGGGGACGACGCGCGCATCGAAGTGTCGCCGGCGCTCGCCGGTCGCGTACTGGATGGATTTGGCAAGCCGCTCGATGGAGGCCCTCCGCCCGCCGGTTCCGGCGGCGTCGCCTGCGATTTGTACGCTGCCGCGCCGGGGCCGCTCGACCGCGAGCCGATCGGCGAGCCGCTGGCCACCGGCATCCGGGCCATCGACAGTCTGCTGACCTGCGGCAAAGGGCAAAGGATCGGGATATTCGGCGGTTCCGGAGTGGGCAAAAGCACGCTGCTGGGCGCGATGGCGCGCTCGAGTTCCGCCGATGTGAACGTGATCGCGCTGATCGGAGAGCGCAACCGCGAAGTGCGGGATTTCATCGAGCACGAATTGGGCCCGGAAGGACTCAAGAAATCCGTACTCGTGGTGGCCACCTCGGACCGGCCGGCGCCGCTGCGCATCCGCGCGGCGTTCGTCGCGCTGGCGGTCGCCGAATACTTCCGGGATCGGGGCCAAGATGTCCTGCTGGTGATGGACTCGGTGACGCGGCTGGCGATGGCGCAGCGCGAAATCGGTCTGGCGGCGGGCGAACCTCCCAGCCAGAAAGGCTACACACCTTCCGTGTTCGCTTTATTACCGAAAATCTTCGAGCGTGCGGGGCGGTTCCGCACGGGCTCCATCACCGGTTTTTTCACCGTGCTGGTGGAAGGCGACGACTTCAACGAGCCCATCTGCGACGCGGTGCGCGCGATTCTGGACGGCCACATCGTTTTATCGCGCGAGCTGGGCGCGTCGGGGCACTATCCGGCGATCGACGTGTTGCAGTCGGTCAGCCGGCTCGCCCCGCGGCTGTGTACGCCGGAACAAAAGGAAGCGGCGGCCAAGATTCGCGAGGCCATGGCCACGCATGCGCGCTCGGAGGACCTGATCAACCTGGGCGCGTATGTCGGCGGCGCGAATCCGAAGCTGGATGCGGCCATCCGCCTGCGCCCCCTGCTCACGGACTTCCTAAAGCAGGCGAGCCACGAACAGAGTCCGTTCGAGGAAACCATGGCCGGCCTGAGTGAGCTGGCGAAGCAGACGGGATGAAACGGTTCCAATTCCCACTCGACCGCGTGCGCCGCTGGCGCGCCGAGCAGGCCGCGCTCGAGGAGCTGAAGCTGGAGCGCTGGTACGTGCACCTGGCCGCTTTGGACCAAGAGCGAGCGCGTACGGAGAACGAACGGGCGGCGAGCGAGCGCAACGTTCTGGTCCAAGCTTCGGTGGAGGCGGGCGAACTTCAGGCGCTGGACGCCTACCGGCTGCACGCGCGCTCGCGCATCGAAAAGATGGAAAATCGGCGGCGCGAAGTCCTGGCCCAGGTAGAGAAGCAGCGGCAGTGTCTGATGGAAGCGCGGCGGCGCGCGGAGCTACTGGAACGTTTGAAGACCAGAACGTTCGATGCCTGGCGCGCCGCCGCCGACCGGGAAGAAGAGACACTCGCGGGCGAACTGTACCTGGCCAAATGGGGCCGGGGAACGCCAGCCGCTCGCCGATCGTGATGTCTTGCGCAGGTTATTGTACGGCCGGCAGCAGGACGCCCACGTGAGTAGCAATAATCGCAATCACAACCAGGAAAAACATGGCTTTTTCTCCTTTGGCGGATAGTTGGGCACGCCACAGGCCACCCGCATCCGAAAGCAGAGCTCCTTGCCGATGTTGAATATCCGGACGAACAGGGCCGCCGGTCTAACCGAAACGTTCATTTGCGAGAAGAATTCGGTTCTGGAAAGGCGGCTACAGCTTGGAGGCTACCTTGGTTTCGCGCGTCTTCAAGAAACCCACGAATTCGGCGACATTGCGCGTCAGGCCGGGGAAGGTGGCGAGGGTGCGCTCGTCCGGGTCGACGATGGCGTAATAGGGAATGGCCACGGTGCCGAAGCGCTTTTCTTCGAGCTGCTGGTTCTGTTCGGATTCAGCGTCGGTGCCGTCGGTATACAGATCCACCAGCACGAAATCCTTTAACAAAGGCGTGATCTCGGGCCGCGGGAACATGTTGGCCTTCATCCAGTGGCAGTTGGTGCAAGCGTAGCCGGTGAAGTTGATGAAGACCAGCTTGTTTTCGGCGCGCGCCTGGGCGAGCGCTTCCTTGTATTGATTCTTCATCCACACCGGCGCTGGTGCGCCGCTGGCGCCCGAGAGCAGCGCCGTGTTCTTGGCTTGAACGGGGATGAACGCCTCCACGTTGCCGAGTGAAGCGCCGAACAACCCCGGGAGCAGGCTGATGGAAAAGGTCAGGAACAGCGCGGCGATCAGGACGCGGCCGACACCTAAGTGGTCGTCGGACTGGATGCCTTCCAACCGCAGGAATCCGAGCAGGTAGAGGCCGGGCAGCGCGAACAGCACGATCCACAGCGCGAGGAACATCTCCCGGGAGATGAAATCGGTCTGCAGAATCTGATCGGCCGAGCTTAAGTATTTCACCGAGATCGCGAGCACCACGAATCCGAGCACCACCTTCACGCGCATCAGCCAGCCGCCGCTCTTGGGCATCCTTTGCAGGAACGAAGGGAACAGCGCGAGCAGGAAGAAGGGCGCTGCCAGTCCGGTCGCGAACGATGCCATGCCCAAGATGGGCTGCAATCCGCTGGTCTGCACGGAGGCGACCAGCAGCGGCCCAACAATCGGCCCGATGCAGGCAAACGAGGTCAGCGTGAACGTCAGGCCCATGAGCAGGGTGCCCAAATAGCCGCCGCCTTCGGAGGCTTGATTCAGTTTTGTCA
>JASIGB010000883.1:0-3434 GCA_030045355.1 Bryobacteraceae bacterium | reverse complement strand
GCGCGCAGAGCAAGCTTGAATCCTGGGGCGTTCTGGCGATCGAAGCGGAGCACTAGTAAGCAGTTCGGGGGGATGGTACTCCCTTGGGTGGATGGCCGCTGGACGATTTTGGTATGCTTCAATTTGTCGGGCGGCTTGGCCGCCAGTGCTCCTGCGCCGGGGCGTGCCTCCGCGCCTTGCGGGGGACAAGAGCGATCAGTTGATGCGAGACAAGGCGCAAATGTCCCTGAAGATCCGAGTCCGCACGTCCGGCGCTCCCGACCGCTCACCTCTTCGGCGTGGCTATCGCGTTCGCCCACCTCTTTTGTTTTTTCGATTCTCTTTCACGTCGCGGTGATCACCGGGCTGTTGTTGCTCCCGCAGAGTCCCGCCGCGAATCACGAGCAGGCGGCGGAACGGCCCATCTACGAGCAGTTAATCAAACCCGAGGAAAAGAAAATCGTCTGGTACACTCCGCCCAAGCAGAAACTCCCGGACGTTTCGGCCGAGCGGCGGATCGGAACGTTTCGGTTTCCTCGGGCGCCCAAGAAGGCAGATGTGGCGATCATCGCTGCCGCACCGCACCCGGAATCGGTAAAGCAATTCATCTGGCAGCCTGTGCCCAAGATCCAGCTTCGCCAGGATCTTCCCACACCGAATCTGATCTCGCGCGCGGCCATGGCGATCCCGGCGCCGCCACCGCCCAAACAATTCAAGCCTATCGATAAGCCGAAAGCGCAAGGCGTGAAATCTCCCGTCCCTAACATGTCACTGCCCGCACCCAACGGCGACGTGAGTAGAGCGGCGCTGCTGAATGTGCGGCCCCTGGAAATTCCGACCACAAAAACCTTCGTTGCGCCGCCGCCCAGCGAGCGGCCGTCCCGCGCCGTGATCCCCGTGCAAACGTCCAATCTGCCGTTGCCCGATGTCAATATTACTGGGGCCGCGACGGCGCGCGGCCTGCTGCCGGAGGGCATCGGCGCGCTGTCGCTCGAGAACGGCGCGCCTCCACCTCCCAACGCTCCTCCGGGTCCGCTGAATCAGGCGGGTAACGGGAAGGTTGACATTGCGGCGGTCGGTCTGCACCCGAGCGACAAAGGACAGGTGCCGGACGGCTCGCGAGCCGGGCGGTTCGCGCAGGCGCCCAATGTCGGCGAAGTGGCTACCGGTGACGTCAAAGGCGGGTTTGGAGTGCCGAATCTCACCATTCGCGAAGGAGGCAAGGTCGCGCCACCGCACGTGGACGAGCCGCGCAAAGTGCTGCTGTATTCGGACCGTCTGCGGAGCTTGCCGGTATCCACGCTATCGGTTCCCTTGCACCCGGCCACGCGCACGCTCCCGGCGTCGATCGAAAACAGGTTCCACGGCCGCAGCGTCTATACGATGGTGATTCCTATCGAGAATATCCCCGAATACACGTCCGATTGGATTATTTGGTTCGCCGCGCACAATGAGCCCTCTGGCGCCGCCGCGCTGAACGTGCGCGCCCCCATTCCTCTACGCAAGTTCGAGCCGGTGGAACCGGTGCCGCCCGGCGCGAGGACCGAACTGCGGGTTCAGCTCGCGGGTGTGATTACGAAAGAAGGCAAGCTGGAAGTGCGGCAGTTGCTTCGCGAACTGGCGCCGGCGCTCGAAAGCGCGGTGCTTCGCGACATCCAATCCTGGGAATTCAAACCGGCCACGCAGGATGGAGCTCCCGTGGATATCGACGTCGTGCTCGAGATTCCGTTCAGCCTGCCGCCGCAGTTGGCGCAGAAAAGCGAAGCCAGCAAATAAAAGAGCATGCGGCCCGGATTTGGACCGCATGTCCGTTGGAAGAATTCCTAAGGAGAAAGATTACGCGTTGGCTTGCGCGGCGCGCCGGCGTTGACAAACCACACCCGCGATGCCGAGCAAGCTGGCCAGAAGCAAACCGTAGAAGCGTGGCTCCGGAACGGACGACGAAGGCGCGGCGCCCGTGATGGTGTCCAGCAGAATGTAGTGGCAGTCGGCTTCGATGGCCACCCATTCGACTCCGGAAACGTTCTTGGTGATCGTGAGCTGGGACTGCGCGGTGGTTCCGTTGGTGGAAATCTCACCCAACGTTGTCGTTCCGTTGAGGGTCATGCTGCTGGGGCTGATTCCCTCATTCAGGGGGACATTCACGGTTCCGCTGTCGGAGTAGTAATCCGAGACGACGTCCGAACCGGCGCCGATACCGGCTTGTATCAGAAACTCCAGCGTGGTTCCCTGCGCGATGTTGCTGCCCAGTTCGAGTAGAAGAATGTTGCCGTAGGTGTTGCTCCCGTCCGCGGTATTCGTGATGCCTTCCTGATTGGGAAACGGCGACCCTCCTTCTTGCGGATCATAGGGTGCGATCCCAATGCCTTCGTCGTAGGTGCTGTCATTGGTGGAGAACAGGCCGTTAATGGTGGAGTCGCTAAATTTATAGAAGTTGTTGTTGCTATTGGTCACCTGCTCGCTGTACACGGTGATGGTTCCCGTCACGGAACTACCGCCGATTGTCGAGTAGGTTGCACCGTCACTTTCAGTCGCAGGGTTCGATCCGAAACACCACGTGTTCAGAGCACAAGTCGATGCGCGGGCCATTGTGGCGAGCGACAGCATGCTGCCTAAGGCGAGCGCCCACTTGATTCTGTACATAGTTCTTCCTCTCCTCCTGTCAGAAAGTTACCCTAGTAAGATTGCTCAGAAGCTAAGGATAAGACACCCCACATGAAAAAGCGAGGTGCTTCAGTACCAATCTCTCTCTGGGACTGACAGTACGACTAAACCCCGGCCGGAGAAGTCTATTGAGCAACTCGCGCAAAACGGAGCGCGGCGCGAAGCAGTTCCCGGCCTATCTTGTGGTGCGCGCCGCACCCTTTGCGCTTCTAATTAATCCGGTTTAATAAGTCGTTCACGCCGGCCTCAATTTCCTTAGGTGGGCGCAGCTCCAACGCGCGAGAAAGCATGGTCCGGGCGCGCTGGCGGTCACCCTTCTGGTACCAGGCCATGCCGGTGTGGTAAACGCATGCCGGGTCGTCGGGAAAGCGGCGGATGAGCCGCTGGAAAATATCCAAGGCATCGTCGTTTTGATCCCGCTTCAGATAGACAAAGCCAAGTGTATCGAGGAAAACAGGATTGTTCGGCTGCTGATGGACTGCCCCGCGTGCCAGCTTCAGCGCCTCATCCAGGCTGTCGCCGGTTTCGGCCATCAAGTACGCCAGGTTATTCATTGCAACGGGATCCTTGGGACTTCCCGTCAAAGCGCGGCGTGCGACTTGTTTGGCTTCCTGATCGCGGCTTTCCGATTCCAGCATGAATGGCAGCAGGGCCCCTGGCCGGGGATCTTTGGGCTGGAGAGTGGCTGCCTTCTGTAAAGTGAGGATGGCGTTGTGAAGATCGCCTTTGAGCTGGAACACTTGGGCCATCTCGATCAGCGGTGTGATGGAGTTAGTTTGGTCGGCCAATCG
>JASIGB010000882.1:0-6498 GCA_030045355.1 Bryobacteraceae bacterium | reverse complement strand
ATGACAATATCGGGTGGCCGCGCAGCGATCAGCTGCGTGGCTGCCTCCAGCCCATTCAGCGACGCCAGGAACTCCAAGTCTCCGGCCGGGGCCAGCAAGGTTCGCAATCCTTCCGCCGTTATCGGTTGAGTGTCGCACACGACGACAGTTTTTTTCGAGTGGTCATCGCTTAGATGCTCTGGGCTTAGATGTTCTGGGCTTAGGTGTTCTGGGTTCATGTTGGTCTCTTACAGCCGAAACGCCTTTCTCATGCCGGCCTCAGTTTGATTCGTGAATCAAACTAAGCCTTATCGACGAGCGCGATCGAATGTTTAGTTGATCCGGTGAGTGAAGGCTCTCATGTTATGATCGACACTAGCCGATTTAATGGGTTAGGACCTCCTGATGGAAAGTCCGTAGTGCGCCGATGCCCCAGCCTGATGCCCCGAGACTCAGCGGTAACTGGAAGGCGCTGTTCATTTGCCCTAATCAAAAGATAATTCGGGACTTGGCGCCACTCCTGCGCGAGCGCCTGCCCACTTTTTCGGGCCACGATCTCAACGTTTATCCCCCCCGGTATCAGTTAGCCGAGGTGGTCAACGCCGAATCTCCCAATCTTTGCTTCCTGGAGATTTCCGATCCGCGCGAGCCGGCTCTGGCGCTGATTCCGGATCTGCTGCGCATCAATGCCAAGCTGCCCATCATCGTGGTTTTGGCGAATAACGATCCGGAATTGGTGCTGCGCTCCCTACGCCAGGGCGCGAGCGATTTCTTGATCCCGCCGTTTACGCCCGATCAAGTGGAAGCGGCCCTGCAAAAGATCGCCCGGCTGCAACCGGCGCAACCCAGCAGTTCAGGCAAAGTGTATTGCATCATGCCCGCCAAAGGCGGCTGCGGGGCTAGCACCATCGCCTGCAATCTCGCCTACAAGCTGAAGCGCGGCGACAAGCGGGTGCTTCTGGCGGACCTGGATCCGCTGGCCGGAACATTATCTTTTCTGCTGAAGATCAAGTCCAACTTCAGCTTTCTGGACGCGCTGGCGCGCTCGCAGGATATCGATGCCGATTTGTGGCGCGCCGTGGTCACCGCGCGGCACGGCGTGGACGTGCTGCTCTCGCCCGAAGTGATCACCGAAGGCATGAGCGAGCTCAAGGATGCATCGGGCATTGTCGAATATGCTCGCGGCATCTACGATCTCATCGTGCTGGATACCGGCGGCGTCTACGGAGAATGGAATTTGAGCCAGGCGCAGACGGCGGACGAAATCCTGCTGGTGACCACCAACGAGCTCACCGCTCTGCAAGCGGTGCAGCGTGCGTTGAGCTACCTGGATGCCAACAACATTCCGCGCTACAAGCTGCGCCTCATCGTCAACCGCTATGACCGGCACACCGGTCTCAGCAAAGACGTCATCGGCACCGCGCTGCACACCGACGTGTTCCACATCATGCCGAGCGATTACGAAGCCATCCAAAAGTCGCTGATGGAAGGCAAACCGCTGGCGCCTGCTACCGCTTTCGGCAAGAGCGTGGCAGGCCTGGTGGAGCGGCTGGAAGGCGCGGCCGAGCCGCCCAAGAAGAACAGCTCGCTTTCGGGGCTTCTGTCCCTGTTTTCGCGCACATCCTAGTTGGCTCGCCTGCGGTTCGCCGCGATTGGCGATGGGCCGGACAGGCACCTTGGACAAAGGATGCTGCAGCGTACCGCTGACCCGAGGTGAGGGGATTTCGATCCCGATTCCGCCTACCTCCCAGAGACACATTCTCGCGAGGTCCTCCGACAATGAATTTCCTGAGGCGTAAGCCGGCACTCTTCACTTTACTTGCGATCATAACTGCTCCTGGCTGGAGCCAGGTACCCACGTTCACCATTTCTACCGTGGCCGGTACCGGCAAGGCGGGCGACTCAGGCGACGGCGGACCGGCGGTGGACGCCGAGCTCAACGGCCCCCGCGGCGTCACTGAAGACATTTACGGCAACCTGTACATCGCCGAATATTATGGCCAGCGGGTTCGCAAGGTGACGCCGGGCGGAACCATCACGACGCTCGCCGGTACGGGAGTGGAGGGCTACTCGGGCGATGGGGGACCGGCCACCAGCGCGGAATTAGACGGCCCCTATCGAGTGACTGTGGATCTGGCGGGGAACGTCTATATTCCGGACTCGGGCAACGCGGTTGTGCGCAAAGTATCGCCCGACGGCACAATCACCACGGTAGTAGGCAACGGCAACCAAGGTTACAGCGGCGATGGGGGCCTGGCAACCAATGCCAGCCTGACTTATCCGGAAGCTGTCGCCTTCGATTCTCATGGCAACTACTATGTCGCTGACGAAGGCGCCAACGTCGTGCGCTTCGTCAATTCGTCGGGCGTGATTTCCACCGCGGCCGGAACGGGCGCCGCGAACTACACCGGCGACGGGGGACCCGCCACCAGCGCTACACTCGACGGGCCGGTCGGCGTTCAGGTCAACGCGGCGGACGATCTTTATATCTCCGACCAAGGCAACAACGTCATCCGCGAAGTGATCAACGGCACGATCTCCACCATCGCCGGCACGGGCGTTTTCGGCTACGCAGGCGACGGTGGGCCGGCGAAAGACGCCGAATTCGAGTATCCGGCGAGCATCGGACTCGATTCATCGGGCAACCTCTACATCCCCGACGTCAACAACAACCGGATTCGCGTGGTGTGGACGGATGGAACCATTACCAGCGTGGCCGGGGACGGCGTGGAAGGCTATGGCGGCGACGGCGGACCGGCGCTCGATGCGGCCATCAACGTCCCGCGCAGCGTTTCGGTGGCTCCCAACGGCAACGTTTATATTGGCGACTTCGGCAACAATCGAGTGCGCATGCTGACGCAAAACCAGCCTTCCAACACCCCCACGATCGCCAACGGCGGCGTCGTCAGCGCGAGCGATTTCGGGAAGTTTACCTCAGTCGCGCCCGGCTCCTGGATCGAAATCTACGGGAGCGATCTGGCTGCCGCTAGCGGCCAATGGGGTTCGTCCAATTTCAACGGCAACAACGCCCCTACGTCCTTGAACGGGACCTCGGTGAAGATTAATGGACAACCGGCCTTCGTTTACTACATCAGTCCGGGGCAAGTGGATGTGCAGGTTCCGAGCAACGTTGGTACGGGCATCCAACTTCTGACCATCACATCCTCCAGCCTGACCAGCCAGCCTTATCAACTGGTTGTCAACAACGTCGAGCCGGGAATGGATGCTCCGGCGAGTTTCAACATCAACGGCACGCAGTACGTCGTAGCGTTGTTCAGCGACGGGAGCTACGCGCTGCCCTCGGGTGCGCTTTCCGGAGTCGCGTCGCATCCGGCGAACCCCGGCGATACGATCACGCTGTATGGCGTCGGATTCGGGCCGGTGACGCCGGCCGTTCCCGCGGGCGAAATCGCGCAGGGATTGACCACTCTCGCCAACTTCAGCGTTACGATCGGCGGGGCGCAGGCCACGGTTTCCTATGCGGGCATGGCGCCAAACTTCGTGGGCTTGTATCAATTCAATATCGAGGTTCCTCAGGTGGCGGCCGGCGCCGCGGTTCCCGTCGTGTTCACGCTGGATGGAGCCGCGGGAACGCAAACGCTGAACATCGCGGTGCAGTGATGTGAATCGGCGGGTAGAGGGAGGCGCTGTCAGCGTGCCGCGCTTCTTTTACAAACATTTCACGTGGACAACGCCAGCGGTACGTCCACTAAAGTGCGAGGGCAAGCGACAAGACTTAATGGTCTCGTGATCGCATCGAGGCCCCCGTTTGAAGGAGTGCATCGCATGAAAAGGATTCGTGTGTCTGGAATTGCCATCGGCACTGTCATACTGGCCGCAACGTCCGTCCCACAGCTAAGGGCTGATTCGACAAACAAGGAGACCGTGGTGACCGTATCGGGAGAAGTTCAAATCCCGGGAATGGTGCTGGAACCCGGCGCCTATCTCTTCGAACTTGCGAATAGCCAGGCGGATCGCGACATCGTTCAAGTTTTTGACGAGGATCGGACTCATTTGCTCACGCAATTTCTTGCGGTCCCCGACTACCGTTTGGAGCCCACGGACAAGGCGGTGATCCAGTTGCAAGAGCGCGAACCAAACGCTCCGCAGGCGATCCACGCATGGTTCTACGCCGGGGCGTCCGATGGTCTGGAATTTATTTATCCAAAATAGAATGCGGCTAATGGTGATGCGGGATGCTCGCGACCCAGGAGCTCCTCCGGTTGAACGAGTGAGCAACTTGCTCGCCGAACGCCGCGCGGCGTGGGAGCGCAACAGGAGCGCCAACCGCTACACTGAAGGCGGAGGCAGTTCATGGCCGACAAGCAGGACCTCCGCCCGCCCACTCAAGTTCTCACCCGCGGTTTCGATCCCCGGCTTTCGGTGGGATCGGCGCGGCCCGCGGTGTTCCGCAGCTCTACCTACGTATTTCCCAGCCCCGAGGCCGCCGAGCGCGCATTCGATCTGATCGCCGGGCGGGTGCAGCCGGAGCCGGGCGAACAGCCCGACCTGATTTATTCGCGCTTCAATCAGCCCAACGCCCAGATCCTGGAAGAACGCCTGGTGCCGCTCGAAACGGGAGCCCAGGCGGCGCTGGTGTTCAACTCCGGAATGGCCGCCATCATGACCGCGCTGCTCACGTTCGCGCGACCCGGGCAAACGATCCTCTATACGGTTCCGATTTACGGCGGCACGCAGCACCTGATTGAGGATTTCCTCAGCACGCTGGGCATTTTGGGCATCCCGGTGGAGGCCGGAAATACGCACGAAATGGACGAGGGCATCCGCTCGGCCAAGGACTTGGCGATCGTGCTGATCGAAACGCCGGCTAACCCGACGATCGTGATGACCGATATTCAACGCGCTGCCAATGCGGCCGCATGGCTCAAACCGAAGCCGCTGGTGATGGTGGACAACACGATGCTCGGACCGGCGTTCCAGCATCCGCTGGTGCACGGCGCGGATTTGAGCCTATATTCGGCCACCAAATACATTTCGGGGCTGAGCGATCTGATTGCCGGCGCGGTCCTGGCGAAAGATCCCGAGCTCATCCGGCAGTTGCACTCGAAGCGAAACTTGTTCGGCAACATTTTGCAGCCCGACGAATGCTGGATGCTGGAAGGCCGGCTGCCGACCGTCACATTGCGCATGAACCGCTCGAGCAAAAACGCCGAGCGTATTGCGACGCGGCTGGCAAAGCACCCGAAGATCGCGCGCGTCCTGTATCCGACGCTGTTCAGCGATCCGGAGCAGTTGCAAATCGCCCGCGATCAATGCGATTTTCCCGGCGGCATGTTGTCGATCGAGCTGCGCGGCGGCAAGCAGGCTGCTTTCGAATTCCTGCGCAATCTGCGGATCGCGCGCAACGCCGTGTCGCTGGGCGGCGTGGAGACGCTGGTGTGCCATCCGAAAACCACCACGCATTCCGGATTCACGGAAGACGAGTTCGCCGCAGCGGGCGTGACTGACGGGCTGGTGCGGATTTCGGTGGGCATCGAGGACTGGCGCGATTTGATGCGCGATTTCGAGCAGGCGCTGGATTTGGTTTAGACCGCTCGCTCACGCGCGCCGCTCGTCCCTGAGTAAGAACTTCACGACGGCTTGGCCCAGGTGAATCTCGTCGCCGTCCGCGAGGCGCGTACCGCGACCATCGCGATGCACTTCCTGGCCCATGCCGTCGCGCACGATCCACAGGCCGCAGTTGTTTTCGGCCTTGCTGCCGTGGGTATACCAGCGATCGTTGAACAAGCGATACTCGCCGCTATCCTTGTCGCGAATGATATGGGCGTGCTCGCGCGAAACCGTGCAATTGATGGGCGTATCAGCCGCGAACGCTAAGTCGTTACGGCGGGAAGGACCTTGGGCTTTGTAAACTTCGGCGAGCCGGCCGATGTTGGTGCGCGGTTTTTCGAGCGCCAGCTCGGACCGGTTGGCCGTTCCAGCCGCGACCACGAGCACCGCGATGCCGGTTTGGGGCACGACCGGTTCGGCAGCGCTCGGCACGGATTCTTCCACGAGCATTTCGACGCGTAGCCATTTCCCTGAATCGCTCGCGGCTTTCACGTCGACGCGCACATCCTGAGGAAACCGGCAGCCTTCCTTGGATAGAGCCTTGCGGACCTCCTCGTCGAGGAAGCGGCGAAAGAAATCGTGCTCGAAGACGGCGCCTTCCCCGGCGGCGGCGCGAATATGCACGCGGACTAGGTTGTAAGGGAACAGCGCCTGGCCGCCGGCGCGCTGGATCCGGTTGCGCACTTCATCGAGCAGCGCGATACGAATCTCAGCGGCTTCGGGCGCATCGCCGATGGCCTGCGTGGCCGAGCCGAAGGGTGCTTCAAATACCGTGCGGCCGAGCCGTTCGATGATCTCGGAGAGCTTCATTGCGGCACCTCACTCAACCAGGCCCAGTTCCGCGGCAGCGTCGACGATTTGACGCGCGATGGGCGCCGCCGTGGTTCCTCCGTAACCGCCATGTTCTACCACCACAGCAAACGCGATGCTCTTGGAGCGATCACCGTC
>JASIGB010000881.1:0-3129 GCA_030045355.1 Bryobacteraceae bacterium | reverse complement strand
CGCCGAAGCCATCCGCATTCGCAACGACGATCACGGCGACAGCGCGCTCTAGAGGCGCGCCGCGGCTCCCTGACGGTCGCGGCTCATGTCGCGTGCTCGGGCTCGCCCCGCCGCTCACGTCTCGTAACCAAACCCCGAATTCCGAACGTCTTGTAGAGTGCCGCAAGAGCGCCGGATCTTTGATACGCTTTCCTGTGGCAATGTAAGTCTTGCCAAAACGGAATAATGGACCAGTTAAATCAAGTACAACACGACGCTGTCGTCAATGTTCCCCCGACACGGCGCGCCTTCTATATCGGGTTTATTAACGGTGTCATGGGTTTGATTGGCTTGGCTTTGGCCGCCCCCGCCGCCATTTACCTTTTCTTCCCTCCCAAAATTCGCAAGGAAGCCCAGTGGGTGAAGACGGAAGATCTCTCCGACATCCCCGCCGGCACCCCCACCGAGATCGCTTTCACCCGGAAACGCGTGGACGGCTGGAAGATGTCGAGCGAAAAGGCCACAGCCTGGGTGGTGAAACAAACCAATAACGACATCGTGGCTTTCTCGCCCATCTGCACTCATCTCGGCTGCGCCTACCACTGGGACGATCCCAGCCACACCTTCGTTTGCCCCTGCCACAATTCAGTTTTTTCGATTGACGGAAAAGTTCTGAGCGGCCCGGCGCCGCGTCCTCTCGACCGGTTTATGACCCAGATCGACGCCGGCAAGCTGGAAATCGGCCCCGTGGAACCGCAAGCCTCCTAAGCTGTCATGCGAACCATTATCGACTGGCTGGAACACCGCACCGGCATAGAATCCGCCATCAAGAATTTTCTGTATGAGGACATCCCCGCCTCCGCCGGATGGCACCAGATCATCGGCAGCATGGCAGTGTTTTTCTTCATCGTGCAGATCTTCACCGGCGGATTGCTGGCGTTCAACTACGCTCCCACGCCGGGGGAAGCCTACAACAGCGTCCGCTACATCATGACGGAGGTGACCGGCGGCCCCTTGATCCGCGGTCTGCACCATTGGGGCGCGAGCATCATGCTGGTGATCGTCGTGCTCCACATGACGCAGGTGTTTCTCTACGGCGCGTACAAGAAACCGCGCGAAGCCACCTGGATGCTGGGCGTGATTCTGCTGCTCCTCACCATGGCCTTCGGGCTCACCGGTTATTTGCTGCCGTGGGACAATCGCGCCTACTTCGGCACCGTGGTCACTACGCACATCGCCTCGCAGGCGCCGTTGCTCGGACCGTACCTGCTGCGACTGCTCGGCGCGCAGGGCGATAGCGTCGGCAACGTCACCTTCTCGCGCTTCTACGCGCTGCATACCGTGCTGCTCCCGCCGCTCATGATCATTTTAATCGGCATTCACATTTACCTGGTGCGCAAGCACGGTGTGGCGCCCGCGCCCGGCGACAGAGCGCCCAAGCGCAAGTTCTTCCCCGAGCAGGTTTTCAAAGATACGGTGGGCGTCGCGCTCGGATTCCTGGTTCTGTTCATCATGGCGATCGTGGCCAAAGTGCCGTTGGAGCGCCTGGCCGACCCCACCGACACCGCTTACATTCCGCGTCCCGAATGGTATTTCCTGTTCCTGTTCCAGACCCTGAAGTTCTTCAAGGGCCCGCTCGAAATGGTCGGCAGCGTCGTACTGCCGGGAGTGGCGGTGCTGACGCTGTTCCTGATCCCGTTCATCGACCGTGGGCCGATGGTCCGCCTGGGCAAAAGAACATTTGCCATCGCATTTGTTGCTTTAGCGGCGATCGCCTGGACCGGCCTGACCACCGCGGCCGTCGTCACCACGCCCAAGAACCAGGAATCCGCCGCAGATACGCCAGATACTGAAGCGCCCGAAGCCGCGCCCGCTTCCCAGGCCGCATCGACGGCATCGCCCTGGCAGCAACTCACTCCCGAAGAATTGGCCGGCCTTAGCCACTTCAAATCCGAAGGCTGCATGGGCTGCCATGCGCTCCCCGGCGAAAGCGGCATCGGTCCCGATCTCACCAAGATGCCCAAAGAGCATCGCACCATGGCCTGGATGGTCCCGCACTTCAAGAATCCGTCGCAAGTGGTGCCCGGCAGCGCAATGCCGCCCATCAATCTGCCCAACGCCGATCTGAACGCGCTGTCGCTCTTCGTCCTCAAGCTCACGCCACAGAACGAAGCGGCGCTCCTTACCACGCCCGCCTTTGTCACCCAAGGCGCCGCGGTTTACCAGAAGAACCATTGCGATTCCTGCCATCAGATCGATGGCTTCGGCCAGACGCTCGGTCCGGCGCTCGATGGCGTCGGCATGCGGCACGATCGCGCGTGGCTCGAGAAACATTTCGCCGATCCCCCGGGCGTCGTCAAAGGCAGCATCATGCCTCCGTACAAGTTTTCGGCGATGGACCTGGATGCCATCTGCAAATATCTTTTGCAATTGCCGGCGAAGCGTGCCTGACCGATCAATTTTCGGTCGGATTCAGTTCCACGTGATCGATCACCAGCACCGGCGACACTCGTTTGCGCTCGTCCAGCTTCAGACCCAGCTTCTTCACCGCGTCGAACAGCGATACCGCGCCGCTGGGATCCGACGCGCCGTTGGTCTGCTGAGCTTGACCCTGCGCCGGCGGCGCGCCTTCCGGTGCGCGCACCCCCGCGCTTTGGAAGAGACCGACGGGGCTAAAGCTCAGCGTGAAATCCCAAGCGCCTTCGAGTCCAGTCTCATCAACGACCGGATTATGAATGTACCCCGGAGCGATGTTAGGAAGCTGCTTGGCAAACTCCGCCATGGTCATGTTTTGGCACGTGACCAGACGCGCGAGAATCGGATTCGCGTCCCTGGGGTCCTTCCCTTTCGAAGCCGTCCCCATGCCTTCTTTGCACGCCGTGCGATTCGACGGATCCGCCTTGCTGAGTTTGGGCTTATCGGCTATCAAATTGTATGCGGTCACCGGCCGGTCTTCCATGTGTGTCGCTAGTTTAAAGCGCTCGGCCAGCAGTGCGCGCAGCATGATGCGGAGGTCATCGATATCCACTTGCGGCGCAGGACCGCTGGTGGAAACTTTTGCGATCACGCTAAATTTGCCCGCGTCCAGCCCCTTGGGTTCGTTGGCGATCATATCGTCGGCGTTGATATCCCACGCCACTCGAATCAGCA
>JASIGB010000880.1:0-6416 GCA_030045355.1 Bryobacteraceae bacterium | reverse complement strand
AAGACCCCACTACCGACCAGGACCGCCCTTGCAAACAACACGGCCATCGGCTATTCTCTGTAGCGCCTCCCTCGAATTGCCGGTAAGCAAAGAGTGTGTCGAAAAAGGAGGCAGCCATGACGGGAGTTTCCGTCCGCAGTATCAATCCCGCGGAAGTGAAGTCCGCATCCCTTTTGCAAGAAATCGAAGCTTTGCTGGAGCGTGTCCGCCAGCGTGCTTTCGAGCTGTTTGAACAACGCGCCGCGAGCGGCGGCAACGAACTGGAAGACTGGCTCCATGCGCAGGCGCAACTGTTGGCGCCCGCACCGGCCGAATTGGTGGAGCGAAAAAAGAACTTCGAGATCGCCATCGCGGTGCCGGGTTTCAGCGCGAGCCAGCTCAGGGTCGCGGTTTTTCCTCAGAGTGTGACGGTGGTGGGGAAAGCTGAAGCCAGGAAGGAACTCAGGCGCGCAACCGTGCACTTTTCCGAGCTAAGCCATCGTGACCTGCTGCGGCGATTCGATCTGCCGGCCCAGATTGAGCCGGATCAAGTGCACGCGACGATCGAGGACGGCGTCCTGAAAATCATCGCCAAGAAAGCCGCGGCCGGCGAGCTGAAACTGGTTTCCGTTCCGAAGGAGAAGGAGATCAAACCAAGGACCGCGGCCGCTTAGCTTGCTGTCTCATCAATTTCTTTCCGCATCTTGCCGCGGACCACGGCTGGGGTAAGCGTTGCCTGGATCGCCTGCGCCGGCTTGCTCAGCGCCGCTGTGCTCTGGCGTCCCCGAATCCGGTTACGATAGACAAGCAGATCCAACATCACGTGCTTCAGCACTTACCGAGCCGCGGCGAACTGCTCAATCCGGACTACTATGCGCCGGCGCTGGCGAACGCTGTGCGCATCCTCGCGATTCTGATCTTCGCGTTTATCGCCACGCGCATCATCGCGCGGCTGATCGCCGGCCTCCGCGGCTACAGCGTCAAGATGATGCTCAAGACCGGCGGCACGGAGTACGAAGTCGAGAAACGCGCCGAAACCGTCGGAAATCTGACGGGCAAGTTTTGCTTCGTCCTGATCTGGACCATCGCGCTGCTGATGATCCTCAACGAGCTGCATTTCGACGTGCGGCCGTTGCTCGCCGGGGCGGGTGTGGCGGGCCTCGCCATCGGATTCGGCGCGCAAAACATTATTAAAGACGTGCTCGCCGGCATGTTTATCATGATGGAGAACCAGATTCGCGTGAATGATGTCGCGGTGATCAACGGCAAGACCGGTCTGGTGGAGGAAATCAACCTGCGAACCACCGTCCTGCGCGGCGAAGATGGCGCGGTTCACATTTTTCCGAACGGGTCCATCCAGGGCGTGTCGAATCTCACGCGCGAATACTCGTACTACGTTTTCAACCTTTCGGTGGGATTCACCGAAGACCTGGATCGCGTTGTCGCGGTGCTCAAGGCGATCGGTGAGGAGCTCACCCAGGAGGAACCGTATCGTGCGGTGGTGCTGGCGCCGATCGAAGTGCTGGGCGTGGATAAAATGGACAGCTCCGGGGCAACCATCAAGGCGCGGTTCAAGACCATTCCGAATCAGCAGTGGATGGTGGGCCGGGAAATGAATCGGCGCATCATTCAGCGCTTTGAGGAAGCCAAGATCGGGTTGCCGTCGGCCGCGCCCACGGTGAACGTTGTTCTGCCGCCAGAATTCGAACGGCGCGGATCGTAACCGTCAGACTTTCGCCAGCGCGCCCAGCTCCTTGACAATGCTCGATACAAACGATTTCGCGTCGCCGAACAGCATCAACGTGTTGTCGCGATAGTACAGCTCGTTATCGATGCCGGCGAAGCCGGGGTTCATGCTGCGCTTGATCACCATCACGGTGCGCGCTTTGTACGCTTGGATGATGGGCATGCCGGAAATCGGGCTATGGGGATCGGTCTCGGCGCCGGGATTCACCACGTCGTTCGCGCCGATGATCAGCGCCACATCGACGTTGGCCATCTCGGGATTGATGTCGTCCATCTCCCAGAGCTTGTCGTACGGGATGTCGGCTTCGGCCAGCAGCACGTTCATGTGTCCCGGCATGCGCCCTGCCACGGGATGGATGGCGAAGCGCACGTCCACGCCGCGGCGCCCGAGGATATCGAACATTTCACGCAATTTATGTTGCGCTTGCGCCACCGCCATGCCGTAGCCGGGAATCACCACCACGTTACGCGCGGAATCGAGAATCTGTGCCGCGTCCTCGGGCGTGGCCGAGTGCACGGGCCGCGCTTCACCGGCGCCCGAGGCGCTGGTCTGCAACTGGCCGAATGCGCCGAACAGCACGTTGCTGAAGGAGCGGTTCATGGCGCGGCACATGATGATGGAAAGAATAAAGCCGGAGGACCCGTCGAGCGCCCCGGCCACGATCAGCAGCTTGTTGTTCAGCACAAAACCCATGGCGCTGGCGGATAACCCGGCATAGGAGTTCAGCAGCGCGATCACCGTCGGCATGTCGGCGCCGCCGATGGGGATGATGAGAAGTACGCCGAACAGCAGCGCCAGGATCGCGAACACTGGAAACAGCACGCTGTGCGCGGGAGCCACCACCAGCGCGAGGCCGATCCCCGCCGCGGCCGCGAAGATTCCCAAATTGACGAAATTCTGTCCTTTATAAACGATGGGGCGCTGCGGCAGCACCTCCTGTAATTTCCCGAATGCCATCATACTGGCCGTGAACGTGAGGAAACCGAGCAGAGTTTCCACGATGAGTGCCACCATCACTACCTTCGACAAGCCCGGACCACTGAGACCCTTGTAATACTCCGCGGTCCCGATCAGCGCCGAAGCCAGCGCGCCGCACGCGTGGGAGAAGGCGGTTCGCTGCGGAACAGCGGTCATGGGCATGATGTAGGCGATGGGAATTCCGAACGCGGTGCCGAGGAAAAACGCCACCAGAATCCATTCGTAGTTGACCACTTCAAAGCGCAGCAGCGTGCCCACCACGGCGAGCACCATGCCGATCTCGCCCACTACCACGCCACGGCGCGCCGTGACCGGCGAGTTCATCCATTTGATGGCCAGGATGAACCCGATGGCCGCCAGCATGTAAAGAATGGGAAGAAGCGTATCGTCGAGTTTCATCGCTTGGGCTCCCTTACTTCTTTTCCGGCTCGCGGCGCTTGAACATCTTCAGCATGCGATCGGTGATCAGGTAGCCGCTCACCAGGTTGAGCACGGCCAGGAACACAGCCGAGAAGCCCAGAACGCGCGATAGCGTACTCGCGTCCTTTTCACCGGTGAGCAGGATGGCGCCCACCACCGAAATGGCCGAGATCGCGTTGGTGAGCGACATCAGCGGCGTGTGCAGCAGCGGCGACACACCGCGGATGAGCTGGAAACCGAGAAAAGCCGCCAGCATAAAAACCCAGAGATCGAATTCATAGCCGCCCATGCGTTATCTCCTCGCTTTTTATCTAGCCTTGGCCGCCGGAGCCGCGCTCGTTACGCCCGCGAGCTCAGCGATGCGCGAGTTCACCACCTCGCCGCCATACGTGACCAACGTTTCGCGAATGATTTCGTCATCGCGATTCACCGTGAGCTCGCCATTCTTCACCATCAGCTTCAAGAACGACACGATGTTCGATCCATACATTTGGCTGGCGTGGAACGGCGCCGCGGAAGCGAGATTCAGCGGGCCCAGAATCGAGATCCCCTGATGCACCACGGTCTCGCCGGGTCGCGTGAGTTCGCAATTGCCGCCGCGCTCGGCCGCGATATCGACGATCACCGAGCCCGGGGCCATCGCGGCAGCCATCTCCGCCGTCACCAGAACCGGCGCTTTCTTGCCGGGGACGGCGGCGGTGGTGATGACGACGTCCTGCTCGCGGATCACTTCGGTGAGCGCGGCGCGCTGCCGCCGGTAAAAGTCCTCATCCATGGCCTTGGCGTAGCCGCCCTGGCCCTCGGCCGCGCTGGATTCTACATCCAGTACGACGAATTTCGCGCCCAGGCTTTCGATCTGCTCCTTCACTGCGCTGCGAACGTCGTAGGCGGAAACCACAGCGCCCAGCCGCCGCGCGGTGGCGATGGCTTGAAGCCCCGCGACTCCGGCGCCCAGCACCAACACGCGGGCCGCGGTGACGGTTCCCGCGGCGGTCATCAGCATCGGAAAGATTTTCGGCAACGCCTCCGCGGCCAGCAGGACGCTGCGATAGCCCGCGAGCGTGGCCATGGACGATAGCGCGTCCATGCTCTGCGCGCGCGTGATGCGGGGCATCAGTTCCATGGCGAAGAACGTGACGCCGGAGCGCGCCAGCGCCGCCATCTCCTCCACAGCAGTCAGCGGTTCGCCGAAGCCGATGACCACTTGACCCGCGCGCAGTGCGCCCAGGTCCGCGCGGCCTTCTTGCGGGTTGGCGCCCAGCGCACGCACCTGCGCGACAATATCGGCCTGCGCAAAGACCTCGGCGCGCGTCCCGACGCGTGCCGATCGCGCCTTGTAAAGTTCGTCCGGGAATCCGGCGGCAGCGCCCGCCGACTCTTCAATAATGATGCCGGCGCCCAATTTCCCCAGTGCCTCCGCGGCGCGCGGTGGCAACGCAACGCGGCGCTCGCCGGGGAAGGTCTCGCGCGGCACACCGATCGTCAAGGCCACGAACTACCTCCTCACGGATCGTTTCTGGGAGGCACTCGCGCCCCGAGATCGCGCCATCGGCTCTCACGCGCCCAGGCGTCCCACGGCCGGCTGCACTCCAAACTTCTGAAGAAGATGATACTCCATTTCCGGCGGATTACCGGGCAAGCGAGGCGCTGATTGCGAATACACGACCTCACGCTCCCATATTTATGGGAAAATGGGAGCGATGAAAACGACGGTGGAAATGCCGGACGCGCTATTTCGCAAAGCCAAAGCCACCGCTGCCGAGCAGGGCATCTCGCTGAAAGACTTCTTCTCCCATGCGGTCCGGGACTACCTCGGCCGTATGTCCCGGGAAGTTACCGGTAGCGGCCCATCGGCGCCGTATCCGCCGCCGGCCCCACCGCCAACCTGGATGCGCGCGTTCGGCGGACTGAGGCATCTGCACAAAGAAACGCGTCGCATCAACCGCGTCTTAGAAGAAGAGTTCGAGCAAATCGACGAGGACCAGTGGCGATAATTCTCGATACAAATGCATTCTCCGCCTTCGTCGACGGGGATGACAAGCTCCTAAAGGCGCTATCGAGCGAATTGGAACTGGCTCTTCCGATCGTCGTTCTCGGCGAGTTTCTATACGGCATCCAGGGGTCCCGCTTGCGCGGTTCTTATGAAGCTTGGATTAAAACGCATCTCGTCTTTTTCGATCTTTTGCCGGTGGTCCGCGAGACCGCCGTGCGCTATGCGGAGATTCGCCGCGAACTCAAAACCGCGGGCAAGCCGATTCCAACGAATGACCTCTGGATCGCGGCCATGGCGCGCACTCACGATATGCCATTGGCCACGCGCGACGCTCACTTTCGCGCCGTACGGGGCCTGAAAACCATCGCCTGGTGAGACCAGCCTTCCCGGTACCGAAGCCAGCAGCCAAGCCCCGCCCCGGGATGTACAATAAATCAGACTGATTCCGGGATTTTCTTATAAACTCATGGCGGTGACGCAGATCGAAAGGATCCCTGTGTGAAAGCCACGGACACGAGTAACCCCAACTATTTCCACAAAGTCGTGGACTGCCAGTGGGCGTGCCCCGCCCATACGAATGTTCCCGAATACATCCGGTTAATCGCGCAGGGCCGCTACACCGACGCGTACATGCTGAATCGCGAGTCGAATGTTTTTCCCGCGATTCTCGGCCGTACCTGCGACCGTCCGTGCGAACCGGCCTGCCGCCGCGGACGCGTGGATGGCAAAGCGGTAGCCATCTGCCGTCTCAAGCGCGTCGCGGCGGATCTGCGCGACGACATCAGCGACCGGCTCCCCAAGATCCCCAAACAAAAAAACGGAAAACGCATCGCTTGTATCGGCGCCGGGCCGGCGTCGCTCACCGTCGCCAACGACCTGATGCCGCTCGGTTACGAAGTAGTGATGTTCGAGAAATATGACCGGCCGGGCGGCTTGATGCGCACCAACATCCCCGCCTTCCGGCTCCCCGAAAGCGTGCTGATGGACGAGATCCACCAGATCCTCGGATTTGGCGTCGACATCCGCTATTCCACGCCGATCGACAGCATGAAGGCGCTGCTTGATGAAGGCTTCGACGCTATCTTCGTGGGCACCGGCGCGCCGCGCGGCAAGGAGCTCGACATTCCCGGACGCCACGATACGGACCGTATTCACATCGGGATCGATTGGCTGGAGTCCATCGCCTTCGGGCACACGGATTCGATCGGCGAAAAAGTGCTGATCATCGGCGTCGGCAACACGGCCATGGATTGCTGCCGCTCCAGTTGCCGGCTGGGTGGCAAGGATATCAAGGTGATG
>JASIGB010000879.1:0-2770 GCA_030045355.1 Bryobacteraceae bacterium | reverse complement strand
CATGCTTGCTCGCGATGATTTGCATTCCGGTCGCGGCAGCCGATCTCCCGCAGACGCTCGATCAAGCCATCGCGAGAAACAATCAGGCCGTTCGACTGGCACGGGAAGGACAAGACGCGGAAGCCGAGAGCTTGTATCGCTCGGCCTTGGAAGGGGCGAAGGAAGATGAGATCGCCAGCGCCAGGATCGCCACCAATCTCGGAGAGCTGTACCGCAGAGAAGATCGCTACAGCGACGCAGAACGCATGTTTCATCAGGCGCTGCTATGGCGGCGGAAGAATCTGCCGGAGTCGAGCGAGGATCTAGCCTACGCGCGGAACAACCTGGGCGAGATCTATCGCGTGCAAGGGCGGGATTGGGAAGCGCGCAACCTGATGGAGTCCGCGGCGCGCAGCCTAGAATTGTTCCATCCGGAGGCGCCCGGCTTTCCGGTGGTCCTGAGTAATTTCGCGGTCGTACTGTGCGAGTTCCGGGAATTCGAACGTGCCCAAGAATCGTTGCGTTCCGCGTTGGCCGCCTATGAGCGTCTGCACAGTACATCCTCGCCGGAATATGCCCTTACGCTGGCTGACCTAGGTGAAGTCCTCGAGGCCCAAAATCAATTGCTCGTGGCTGAACCGCTATATGAACAAGCGATCGGCATTTTTGAGAGCGCCGGCCCGGAGGCGAGGATGGATCTGGCCGCGACGCTCGCCGACCAAGGCGAGTTGTACCAGCGCCTGGAGCGCCCGGAAGAAGCGCGGGAAACCGAGCAGCGGGCTTTGCAACTGCTGCGCCCCCATGGCGCCGCGCTGTTGCGCGCGCAGATCCTGCGCAACCTCGGGAACATTGTGGCAGACGGGAGCAAGCCAGCCGATGCGGCGCCCTATTTCCAACAGTCGCTCACGATTCAGGAAAAAACGTTGGGCGCCGACCATCCAGCCACTGCGGGCCTGCTGCTGGACTATGCTTCGGCGACGCAGCGCGCCGGGAATAAGTCGCTCGCCCGCAAGCTGCGCAAGCGCGCCAAGGATTTGCTCGATCGCCTGGGCCGCCAAGCCTTACCCGCGGTCACGGTTTCTCTGCGCGACCTGCGTGGCCAGAGGTGAGCGCTACCGCTGCTGGCCGCCAACGGCGCCGGGGGCATCTTAACCCTACTTGGGAAGCATGGGCTTGCCCTCATGCGCGACCAGCAGGTCGTGCATGTCGTTGGCATGCTCCTCTTCGTTCGTCAGGATAGCTTCCATCATCACGCGCGTGGTGGGATCTTTATCGGCGAAATAGCGGATCAGCTCGCGGTAATGCTCGCACGCGATCCGCTCGGCCACCAAATTCTCCTGGATCATCTCGATCAGGTTCCCGCCCTCGGCATATTGGGACGCCGCCCGCATCGCCAGCCCTTCGGGATTAAAGTTCGGCGTGCCGCCCAATTGATTGATCCGCTCCGCCACCCTGCGCATGTGCCCGGTCTCTTCCTTGGCGTGCTGGTCGAATTCCTCCTTCACGCTGTCGCTCGAAATCCCCTGCGCCGCTACCGCGTTCATCGTGTAGCGCAGCACGCAAACGATCTCGGTGGCCAGTACCGATTGCAGGATATCGATGGTCTGTTTGACGTCGCCCTGGTAGTCTTGCGTCACCGCTCCGCGCTCCAGGCTCTTGCGCGCCCGCGCCCGCAGCTCTTGCACATCCGTCAGAAACGGTTGATTGTTGGTTCTCGTTGCTGCCATCCTGTTCTCCGATCCTCGCTTAAAAGAGTTTCTTGATCGCCTTTCCGATGCCCTTGCCGATCTTGCCCGTGCCCTTCACCGCTCCTACGCCGGCATCCTTGCCCGCCGTGCCTGCGCCTTTTCCGAGCGCTCCGGCGGCGTTCACCGGATGAAGTGTCACCAGGTCCACCGCACTTTTGCCCGTGCCCGCGGCCAGATGACCCGCTCCCTTGGCCGTCCCTTTGCCGATGTCCCCGGCGCCGCTGCCGATTTCTTTCCCCGCGCCCCGCGGATGCTTTGTCGTTTGAGTATGATCCGGCTGCTGTTGCGTCTGTTGCGCAAAACCGCACACCACCAGCGCCGGAATTAACAACAGATACTTCATCGCCCAGTAAGACGCACGAACCCCGCCGAATGATGCACACGATCTTTCCTTCGCATACAATCGAGGTCATCGGAAGGAGCCCCTCATGCGCTTACCCGCGGGCCTTTGCTTACCGGCAGTCCTGGCCGGAATTCTCGCTATGCTGGGCATTGTGAACGCTCAAGCCCCCACCACGCGCGACCTCCACCTTCGCGGCGGACGTTTCGCCCCGCTGACTTACGATACGATGACGCCCGAGCAAAAGAACATGGTCGAGAGCATCCTGGCCGGCCCCCGCAAATCGCTCGACGGACCGTTCAACGTGATGCTGCGCAGTCCCCAAATGGGCGATCTGGCCCAGAAGTTCGGCGAATACGCGCGCTTCCACACTTCGCTGCCGCCGCGCTTGAACGAAATGGTCATTCTCATTACCGGCCGCTTCTGGACCGCGCAATTCGAATGGCAGGCGCACCGGCAAAATGCCCTCAGAGTCGGCCTCTCGCCCGCGATCATCGATGCGATCGCCAACGGCCGGCGCCCGGCCGCCATGCAGCCTGATGAAGCCGCCGTCTACAACTTCTGCAGCGAAGTCCTCCACACCAAGCACGCGAGTGACGCTGCTTTTGAGGCTGCCAAGGACAAATTCGGCGAGCGCGGGGTCGTCGACATGCTGGCGGTCATGGGCTATTACCAGTTCGTCTCCATGCTGCTCAACGTCGAC
>JASIGB010000878.1:0-2676 GCA_030045355.1 Bryobacteraceae bacterium | reverse complement strand
TCGATCCCGGCGCTCAGGCCTTCTCCTTTACGTTTGGATAAGTGCCCGCCCGTCAGCGGTTTCCGGTGCGCTAAAGACCGGCGCCCCCAAAGCCGATATTGCAGGTTGATGGACGCGAGCTCGATCTTTAGCCGCTCGTTATTTATCCAGAGACCTGAGGACGCCACCCGCCACCTCAACACCCTCGCGGCGGGCCTGCGGAGATTCGCCCTCACCGGCTGGATCAGCGGCTCGGCTTGTACAGCCTTGGCGCTCTTTGTCAACCACTACCTCACCGGTTTCATCACCGGTCCTGGCGTCCTTCCCGGCTCCCGGCAAACCTCGGGCATCGCGTTTTTGGCCTGGGCCATGGCGGTCGCGCTGCTCGCGTTCTCTACGCTTTATTTCATCGCTGGCTGGGGCCTCACGCAAAAAAAACCCTGGTCGCGCTACTTCGCCGCCGGCGTGTTCCTTCTGAAAGTCCTGCTCTGCATCTGGGTGGGCCTAAGCTCCCCCGCCGCCATGATCGTCTTCCTTCTCATCGCCGGCTGGGACCTCTACGGCCTGTGGGTGCTGCTCGCCAAGGAGACCGGCCAACTGCTGAGCATTCAGCACTCGGCGCCCGCTTCCGTCAAACCCGTCAACCCGGCGAATTTAGCCACATAAGCCGGCCCCATGTGGCGCACGCTTTAGCGTGCGGGGACACCCTCCGGAACCGGCACTGCCGCCGACGCCATCTGCCTAGCCCGTCCCAGATAGGCGAAAATACCAATAGACTGGCATGAAACGCGACGAGGTCGTCAGCAAGCTGCGTGCGCATGAGGCAGAACTGCGCGCCGCCGGAATCATACGGATCGCCGTCTTCGGATCGGTGGCGCGAGGGGACAATTCGCCGGACTCCGATGTCGACCTCTTAGCCGACTTTGATAAAACGAGAAAGTACACATTGCTCACGGTTGGAAGGCTGGAGAGCCGTCTGGCCGACCTGTTGGGAACGAAAGTGGATCTCTCTTCGCCCGAATGGCTGAAAGACTCGATCAAGGACCAGGCTCTGAGTGAGGCCGTGGTTGCCTTTTAAGGACACCCGCCGGCACCTTCGCGACATGCATGTGGAGATCAATGCAACGCGGAAAAATCCAAACCCTCCGCCCGCGCGGCCGTCGAACGCAAGATGCAGATCCTAACCGAGGCGGTCATCAGGCTCGAAGCGGACGATGCTGAAGGGTTTTCCGAAATTGACTGGAAAGCATACCGAGGCATGGGCAATTTTCTTCGGCATTCCTACGACCGAGTATCGGACGAAATCGTCTGGAACACGATTCAGGAGGATTTGCCTCGCCTGAAACAAATCGCTGAAAAGGCCCTGAAGAGCGCCAATTGCACATGATGAATTGACGTAGAGTGGAACCAATATCACCAGGCGAACTAGAAATGAAACGCGTCCTCCTCGCCGACAGGATTCAACTCGCAATCATGATGTTCGAACAAGAGACCGCCTATATCGTTTCGTCGATCACGATGAAACGAACGCCGGATGGCGAAGTCGACGTATCCGTCGGCATATCTCCCCGCTAAAACTCATTACCGTCCGCTCCGCCACTCCCAAACCTGCTACTCTAATCTCTTAAAGCGCCGCTAAAACAGCGCCGACGCGAATGCCCGCTCGCATGAGCGATAGCTTCATTCTCCAGACGTACCCGTTTCGTGAGGCCGACCTCGTCGTCAGCTTCTTCACCCGCGATCAGGGCAAGCTCCGCGGCGTCGCCCGGCGCGCCCGCAGGCCGAAATCGAGCTTCGGCTCGGGCCTGGAACGACTGTCCCACGCGACGGTCTCGTATTATCAAAAGGAGAATCGCGAGCTGGTTAGCCTCAATTCCTGCGAACTCACCCAGTCGCAGTTCGCTCTGGCGTCAAACTACGAATCGAGCGTCGCGCTCGACTACCTGGCTGAAGTGACCGAACAACTCCTGCCGCCCGCGGAATCGAACGAACGCCATTTTCGTCTCCTGATCGCCGTGCTCGATTGGCTGCACTCCGGCGGCAACGCCCCGGTAAATATTTGGCCCGCCGTCACCTACTTCGCACTCTGGGCCGTGCGCCTCGCCGGCCTCCTGCCCGACCTGCGCGTCAGCTCCGAATCCCGCGCCATTATCGAAGAAATGCTCGTCACCCCCATCCAACAACTCGCCGAGCGCCCCTGGACCCGCGAAACCGCCGCCGACGTGCGCCGCGCCCTCAACCGCCTGATCGAGGAACAAGTGGAGCGCAAGTTGCGCACACCCCAGATCCTGGAGGCCTTGTGAGCGCGCTCACCTTTCAGGACACTGTGCTCGCGCTCAAGCGCTACTGGTCCGACCGCGGCTGCATCATCCAGGAACCCTACGACGTCGAAGTCGGCGCTGGCACCATGTCGCCCGAGACATTCCTCCGCGTCCTTGGTCCCACGCCCTACAACGTCGCCTACGTGCAACCCAGCCGCCGCCCCGCCGACGGCCGCTACGGCGAAAATCCCAATCGCCTCTACAAGCACCAGCAGTTACAGGTCATCCTGAAGCCCGCGCCCTCGGACGTGATCGATCTCTATCTCGGTAGTCTCCAAGCCATCGGCATCGATCTCACCAAGCACGACATCAAGTTTGAAGAGGACAACTGGGAGGCGCCCACGCTCGGCGCCTGGGGCATCGGCTGGCAGGTGAT
>JASIGB010000877.1:0-4163 GCA_030045355.1 Bryobacteraceae bacterium | reverse complement strand
TGGACGGCGCCAACATGAACGCGCTGGTGGGCATCGCGCGGCCGGGCGACTTCGGCGCCGACGTGATGCACCTGAATCTGCACAAGGCATTTTCGACGCCGCACGGCGGCGGCGGACCGGGTTCGGGTCCGGTGGCGGTGAAGCGGCACCTCGTTCCCTTCCTGCCCAAACCGCGCTTGGAGCGCCGGGACGACCGCTGGACGTGGAACTACGATCTCCCGCAAGCCATCGGACGCGTGCGCGCTTTCTATGGCAACGCCGGCGTGCACGTTCGCGCGCTCGCTTACATCATGGCGCATGGGGGCGTTGGACTGCGCAACGCAACGCTCGACGCTGTTCTGAATTCGAATTACCTGCGCGTGCTGCTGGAACCTTATTACGAGCTTCCGCACCGCGCGCCTACGCTGCACGAATGCGTCTTCAGCGACGCCCGCCAGGCCAAGCACGGCGTGCGAACCGCCGATATCGCCAAGCGCCTGATCGATTATGGATTCCATCCCTACACGGTGAGTTTTCCGTTGATCGTGCCCGGGGCGATGATGATGGAACCGACGGAAACTGAAAGCAAAGCCGAGCTCGATCTATTCGTGGACGCGATGATTTCGATCGCGAAGGAGGCGGAAGAGACGCCGGACTTGGTGCTCAGCGCGCCGCACGATACCCGCACCAGCCGCGTGGATGAAGTGACGGCCGCGCGCAAACCGATCCTGCGCTGGCGGCCTGCGCAATCTAAATGAAGCAGCCCAAGTGTCCTTCGAAACCCTGCTCCACGCGCCCGTCCGGCCACACCACGATGGGCACCATGTCACCGTATTTGCGCGCTTCGTCGAGCGTGGCCTGGCTCAGCTCCACGCGGCGCTCGTCGTATTGCACGCCTTCGGCTTCCCACTTCTTTAGAAGCTTGACGCAGGCGTCGCAGCCGCGAATCGTGTACACAACGGGAGTCCGCATTCTTACGACGCCCGATCGGGCAGATGCAGCGCGGTGGAAAGCAACTGGCGCATTTCCTTGATGGCTTCGCGGCGCCAATCGTCCGAGCGCGGCTGCAGTCTGGCGATCAACTCGCGCAGGAATTCCTGACGCCGCTCCTCGGGAACCGTGGCGAACGTCGTCTCTTTCGGCAGTTCCATCCGGGCCTTCACCTGTTCCACGATCTCGGCCAATTCGCGGTGCGCCAGCGCCGAGCGCTCGGTGAAATGCGTGACGTACTGCAGATCGGCGGTGTAGAACACGAACACGGGAATGGCGCGCGACTTGCCTTCGTTGCTCAGGAACTCGTCCATGATGTCCGGGTTTTCGTCGCGCAAAAACACGCGCAGCTCCATCCCGGTGGCCTCGGCGATTTTGGCGATGGTGGGAAGCTCGCGGTACACATCGCCGCACCAGGCTTCGGCAATCGCCAGGATCTTCGCCGGACCACCGGGCTGTGCGGCGGCGCGCTTGAAAAACGCCAGGTCTTCCGGCGAAAGGGGCGCGGTCTTGTAGTTCTGCTCGAATTTATCGACGTTCACCACGGCTGCGGCGAGAAAACCGGCGTAGGTGAGGCCTTGCGCGAAGCGGGCGGGGGTGACAACGGTTGTTGCGGTGGGCATCGTAAGTCCTATGTCGTTGGGAAGTCCTATATCTAAAGTACAACGCCCGCCCGCGAAACGCTTGCGATACACTTGATTGTCATGAGCGCGCCGCATCTCGCCCGCCCGCAAGCGGTCCGCCAAGCGCTGGCGGTTCGAACCACCGGAGGCTCGTCGATCGAGGAGCTGGTCTTCGACAAAGTAGACATTCCCGAGCCGGGCGCCGGCCAAGTGCTGGTCGCGATGAAAGCCGTTTCGCTGAACTATCGCGATCTCGCGGTTGTCACCGGACGCTACCCGCGCAACGCGTCGCAACCCACGGTCATCGCCTCCGACGGCGCGGGCGAAGTGGTCGCGGTAGGCGAAGGCGTGACAGTTTTTCGACCGGGCGATCGCGTAGTCGGTTCGTTTTTTCAATCCTGGATCACCGGGCCCTTCGCCCGTGAACACGGCGCATCGGCGCTGGGCGGCGCCATCGACGGCGTGTTGACGCAGTATCGCGTTTTCGATCAACAAGGTCTGCTGCCGGTTCCCGAGCATTTGAGCCTCGAAGAAGCGGCCACGCTGCCTTGCGCCGGCCTGACGGCATGGAACGCGCTGGTTCCCAGCTGCCATGTGCAAGCCGGCGATACGGTGCTGCTGCTCGGCACGGGCGGCGTTTCCATTTTCGGGCTGCAGTTCGCGAAACTGCATGGCGCGCGGGCGATCATTACCTCATCGAGCGACGAGAAGCTGGCGCGAGCCAAGAGCCTCGGCGCGGACGAGGCCGTCAATTACAAGACCCATCCCGAGTGGGACAAGGAAGTGTTGCGGCTCACCGGCGGCAAGGGCGTGGACGTCGTGCTCGAAGTAGGCGGCGGCGAAACCTTCGCGCGCTCCATGAGTTCGGTGCGCGCGTCGGGACAGATTGCCGTGATCGGCGTGCTCACGGGCGTGGCAGGCACCATTCCGCTGGGCTTGATCGGCATTCAAACGCTCAGCGTGCGCGGGATTTTTGTAGGCTCGCGGGCCATGTTCGAAGACATGAACCGCGCGCTCGCGGCCAACGGGCTGCGGCCAGTAGTGGATCGAGTGTTCTCCTTCGAACACTCCGCTGAAGCGCTGCGTTATATGCAGAGCGCGCAGCATTTTGGCAAGATCGTGATCAAGCTGTAACCGCAAAATTCGCGTATCGTTTTCGTTCCTTTGGGCATCAGATGTGGCGACTGGAGGAATGATGGCGAAGATGCGAGCGGTACAGGTGTCTCGCGCGGGCGGCCCTCTGGAGATCGTGGAGCGCGCGATTCCGGAACCGGGTTCGGGTTGGGTTCGAATCAAGGTACAGGCTTGCGGGATCTGTCACAGCGATACGGTGACGAAAGACGGGCTGTGGCCGGGCATGCAATATCCGCGTGTGCCGGGACACGAAGCGATCGGTGTAATCGATGCCGCGGGACCGAACGTGCCGCCGCGCTGGAAGGCCGGGCAGCGCGTGGGCGTGGGCTGGAACGGCGGCTACTGCGGCTATTGCGACAACTGCCGGCGCGGCGACTTCTTCACCTGCCAGACCTCCACCGACGTAACGGGCGTCACTCGCGACGGCGGCTATGCCGAATACATGGTTGCGCCGGCGAGCGCGTTGGCGTTGGTGCCGGGCGAGCTTTGCCCGGCGGATGCCGCGCCGCTGATGTGCGCGGGCGTGACGACGTACAATTGTTTGCGCAATAGCGGCGCACGGCCGGGCGATGTAGTGGCCGTGCTCGGCGTCGGAGGGTTGGGTCATCTCGCGGTGCAATACGCCGCGAAGATGGGATGCAAAGTGGTCGCCATCGCGCGCGGCAAGGACGACGAGCCGCTGGCACGGCAACTGGGTGCGCACCACTTTATCAACAATAAAACGCAGGACCCCGCGGCGGAACTGCAGAAGCTGGGCGGGGCGAAGGTAGTAGTGGCCACGGTTACCGCCGCCGAAGCTATGAAGCAGGCGTTTGGCGGGTTGGGCGTGCACGGCCGGATGATGCTCGTCGGCGCGGTGACTTCTCTCGAAGTGAATCCGCTGCAGATGCTGCTCGGAAATCAATCCGCCGAAGGCTGGTATTCGGGGATGTCGATCGATTCGGAAGACACGCTCAATTTCAGCGTGCTCTCGGGGGTGAAATCGATGAACGAAGCGTTTCCGCTGGAGCGCGCGCAGGAAGCGTACGACCACATGCTGAGCGGCGAGGCGCGCTTCCGCGTGGTGCTCAATATCAGCGAGTAGAGGCGCGGGCGCAACGGGCGGCCTGATATCGTGGTGGTTTGCGCCGCCAGATCATCGTCATCGCGCTTGTCGTGCTAGCCTTGCGGATGCCGTTCCTCAACCAGGCGTTTCAGGGCGATGACGTCCTATACCTCACCGAGGCCGCGCACGCGCAGATCGAGCCGCTGCATCCCAAGCACACCGAATACGTGTTCATGGGCCGCGACATCGATATGCGCGGGCAATCGCACCCCCCGCTCAACGCATGGTTCCTGGCGCTGCTGATTGCCGTTGGCCGGGGCGTCGCGGAAATCCCGTTTCATGCGGCGTATATTCTGTTTTCGCTGCTTGCGGCGTTCAGCGCACTCGCGCTC
>JASIGB010000876.1:0-5127 GCA_030045355.1 Bryobacteraceae bacterium | reverse complement strand
CGATCCCGCGTTCGAGCACGGCATCGCGGAAGATTTTTCCATCGATCAAAGCACGCATTCGCTGTTTGGCGCCTCGAAAGTGGCCTCCGATGTCCTGGTGCAGGAATACGGGAGCTATTTCCACATGCCCACGTGCTGCCTGCGCGGCGGATGTTTAACCGGTCCCAACCATTCCGGCGTCGAGCTGCACGGATTCTTGAGTTTTCTGATCAAGTGCAACGTCGAAGGGCGCGAGTACACAATTTACGGCTACCAGGGCAAGCAGGTGCGCGACAACATTCACTCCGAGGACGTGGCGCGTTTCATGTTCGAGTTTTGGAAGGCGCCGCGCATCGCCGAAGTCTACAATCTGGGCGGCGGCAAGAATAACGCCTGCTCCATTCTCGAAGCCTTCGAGATGGCCGCGCGGATCACCGGCCGCTCCATGCGCTATCGCTACCTGAATGAGAACCGCACCGGCGATCATATCTGCTACTACAGCGACCTGCGCAAGATGAAGTCGCACTATCCGGCCTGGGACATAACGATCCCCCTGCCTGAGATTTTCGAGCAGATCGCCGCAGGCTGGATGGGGAGAGCCGCGGCGCATCCGGCGGGAGTTCGGGGATGAAAGTTCTCATTACCGGGATTTGCGGGTTCGTTGGAAGCTCGCTCGCCGCATGCTTGCTCGAGCGCCACGCGGACCTGGAGATCCTGGGAATCGACAACCTCATGCGTCCGGGATCGGAAACCAATCGCGCGCGTCTGCGCGAATTGGGCGTCACGCTGGTGCATGGCGACGTCCGGATGGCAAGCGATCTCGAACCGCTTCCGCCTGTCGATTGGGTCATCGATGCGGCGGCCAACCCGAGCGTGCTGGCCGGCGTTCAGTCCGGTTTCAGCAGCCGGCAATTGATGGAACACAATCTGCTCAGCGCGGTGAATGTCCTCGAATATTGCAAAAGACATGCAGCCGGATTCTTGTTCTTAAGCACGAGCCGCGTTTATTCGATTCGCGCGCTGGCGTCTCTTCCCTTGCGCCGGCTGCCCGACTCCTTTGCGCTCGACGACACATGCGAGCTACCGCCGGGGGTCTCGGCTTGCGGCATCGGATTGGATTTCCCGACCGCCGCTCCGGTCTCCCTCTACGGCGCGGCTAAGCTGGCGGCCGAGGCGCTGGCGCTCGAATACGGCGCCGCCTTCGATTTTCCCGTGTGGATCAATCGTTGCGGCGTACTGGCCGGGGCGGGGCAGTTCGGCACGCCCGATCAAGGCGTATTTTCTTATTGGATCCATGCCCACGCGCGCCGCCGCCCGCTGCGCTACATCGGCTTCGCCGGCACGGGCCAGCAGACGCGCGACATATTTCATCCGCGCGATCTCGCCGCGCTCGCCGATGTTCAAATCAACTGCACACGATCGGCCGGCCAGCGCGTCTATTGCGCGGGAGGAGGTCTTGGGAACGCAATATCGCTCGCTCAATTGACGGCCTGGTGCGACGGACGTTTCGGCAAGCATGCGCCCTCCGCCGATCCGGCGCCGCGTCCTTATGACGTCCCGTGGGTGGTGATGGATTCCTCCGATGCCCTGCGCGATTTCGGCTGGCGTGTCGAATTTCCGTTATCGGGCATTGTCGAAGAGATTGCCCAACACACCGAACGCCGTCCCGATTGGCTGGAGACCAGTTCCGCATGAAGCGTCCGAGTCCGGAGGAGCAGGAACCCATCCGCCTGCTCTCTATCGTCATTCCTGCCCGGGACGAGGAGGGCCGCGTGGGCGCTACCGTCGAGCACCTCTACGTCGAGCTGCGTTTGCACGGCATCGAGCACGAAATCGTGGTGGTGGACGACAGCAGCGCGGACGGCACCTGGGAGGCGCTCGAACAGGCGCGCGAACGGGTACCCACTTTGCGCGCGGTGCGCAATCCCGGCGAGCACGGCTTCGGCCGGGCGGTCAGCCTGGGCCTGGAGCAGGCGCGAGGCGACGCGATGGTGGTGATGATGGCCGATGAATCGGACGATTGCCGCGATGTGGTCCGCTACTGGGAGACGCTTAATGGGGGCTGGGACGCCGTCTTTGGCTCGCGTTTCGTACGCGGCGGCGGGGTGATCGATTACCCGCAGCACAAACTGGTGCTCAATCGCCTGGCCAACCTGTTTCTGCGGGTCATTTTCCACGTTCCTCTTAACGACTTCACTAATGCATTCAAGGCGTACCGCCGAAAGGTGATAGAGGGCTGCCGGCCGTTTCTTTCGCCCCATTTCAACTTGACCATCGAACTCCCACTCAAGACCATCGTGCGCGGTTATTCCTGGACCGTGATCCCGATCACCTGGCGTAACCGGCGTTCGGGCGTGTCCAAGCTCAGGATCCGGGAGATGGGCAGCCGCTACCTCTTTATCGCGCTGTACTGCTGGCTGGAAAAGTATTTTTCGCGCGGGGATTACCTTCGACGAGTCGAACCCGGCCAGGACCGCGACCGCACGACTGGCGATCGTGAGCGGGCGGCCCTGTAGAATGGAGTTTCTATGAGAATCTTGGTTACCGGCGGCGCGGGCTTCATCGGTTCCTGTTTCGTCCGCCTGGCTATCGAGGATGCCGCGCTTGAAATCGCCAACGTCGACAAGCTCACCTACGCCGGCAACCTGGAGAATCTGGCTTCCGTGGCGGGCCATCCGCACTATCGATTTTTTCAGGCCGACATCTGCGACACCGATGCCCTGCGGCGGGTCTTCGAAGAAGTGAAGCCGGACGCGGTGGTGCATTTCGCCGCCGAGTCCCATGTCGACCGCAGCATCTTCGCGCCGCAGCCGGTTTTCGAGACCAACCTGCGCGGCACCTTCAGCCTGCTCGAAACCATGCGCGCTCACAGGGTCTCCCGCTACCTCCACATTTCCACCGATGAAGTCTACGGCAGCCTGGAGCCGCCGCTCGAAGCCGATGAACAATTCCCGCTGCAGCCGAGCAGCCCGTATTCGGCGGGTAAAGCCGGATCGGACCTGCTGGCCTTGAGCTATCACAAGACCTACAAGCTGCCGGTGGTCGTCACGCGGGCTTCCAACAACTACGGCCCTTGTCAGTTTCCGGAGAAGCTCATCCCGCTCATGATCACGCACGCCTTCGATAACCGTCCGCTTCCCGTGTATGGCGACGGCCAGCAGATTCGCGATTGGCTTTACGTCGAGGATCATTGCCGGGCGATCCTGACGCTGCTTGAGAAAGGGCGCGAAGGCGAGATTTACAATATCGGCGGCAATCGGTCCCTCCCCAACAAATCCGTGGTGGACATGATTCTTGCCATCACCGGAAAGCCGTCCAGCCTGATCGAATATGTCACGGACCGGCCGGGTCACGATCGCCGCTACGCGCTGTCCAGTGAGAAGCTGATGCGCGAAACTGGCTGGAAGCCCGAGACGGGTTTCGAGCAGGGCTTACAGGCCACCGTCGAGTGGTATCGCGACCATCCGGAGTGGGTGGCGCACGTACGCACCGGCGAGTATCGGCGCTATCACGACCGCAATTATGCCCGGCGGGCCGAAGAGCTGCGGGAGATATCCGCCGGGTAATTCCTGGTTGATTTGGTGGCCGACGATGGCCGGGAAAGCTCCGGCTGCAAGGTATAATTGACCTGAATGCGCGATTTCAAAACGGGTTCCCGGGCCATCCGGGCGCTGCGCCGCCGAAGGGTGGTGGTGCAATGAAGGGCGTGGTTCTCGCCGGCGGCACCGGCAGCCGAATGTTGCCGCTCACCAAGATCACCAATAAACATCTACTGCCGGTTTATGACAAGCCGATGATTTACTACCCCATCCAGACGCTGGTGGATGCGGGCATTCGAGAAATCCTGGTGGTGACGGGAGGCCGGAATTCGGGAGACTTTCTGCGTCTGCTCGCCAATGGTAAGGAATTCGGACTGAAGCACCTGGATTACACCTACCAGGAAGGGGAAGGGGGCATCGCCGATGCGCTCGCGCTGGCCGAGCATTTCGCCGACGGCGGCCGCATTTGCGTGATCCTCGGAGACAATATTATCGAGCGCAGCATCCGCCATATGGCGGAGGATTTTAAGCGCCAGGAATGCGGCGCCAAGATCCTGCTCAAGGAAGTGCATGACGCCGAGCGCTTCGGGGTAGCCGAGGTTCGCGGCGGGCGTATTGTCGGCGTCGAGGAAAAACCCAAGAGTCCGAAATCGAATTACGCGGTCACGGGCATCTATATGTACGACGCAACGGTGTTCGACAAGGTCCGCGAGTTGGTTCCTTCCGGCCGCGGAGAGCTCGAAATCACCGACGTCAACAACGCTTATATTCGGGAAGGCACGATGACCTACGCGCATCTGGATGGCTGGTGGACCGACGCGGGAACTTTCGATTCTCTGCTGCGTGCCGGCAACTTGGTCGCCGAGACGCGCCAGCGGACCGCGGCAGTTGAATCGGTGGAAGGGGGCCGATGACCACTCCCACGCGCGAACAATCCGCGGGCCGCATTGCCATTCCTAGCTGTGACAAAGGGATCGGCCGGGTGATCCTGACCCCCGATTCCAAGGATCTGATCGCCGGCGTCCGCATCGCTCCTCACACGGTTTTCCCGGACGACCGCGGGTATTTCCTCGAGATCGCGCGCTTAGGCCAGGGCCTTCCCGCCGCTTTCCCCCAGGAGAGCACGCAGATTTCGGCCGCGCTGAGCTATCCGGGCACGGTCAAAGCCTTTCACTTCCATCTGCGGCAGACCGATTGCTGGGCGCCGCTCGAGGGCATGCTGCAAATCGCGCTGGTGGATCTGCGCCCGGAATCGAGTACGTTCGGCGTTCGCAATACACTCTACGCCGGTTCGCAGCGGCACTGGCAGATCCTGGTGCCGCCCGGGATTGCGCACGGGTATAAGGTCATCGGAACCGCTCCCGCCATACTGGTGTATCTGACCGATCGCTTCTACGATCCGCAGGACGAGGGCCGCATTCCCTACGACGATCCCAACATTTGCTACGATTGGGAAACGCAGCACAAATAATCCTCAAACATTGCGCATATATTTCCAATAAATCCAGAAAACATCGCGCACGGCTAGGAGAAAATCGCGCGCTTTGACCTTGGAGCCGCCGACATCCTCCCAGGCCTGCAAGGGATATTCGTAGATACGCAGGGCGGC
>JASIGB010000875.1:0-4832 GCA_030045355.1 Bryobacteraceae bacterium | reverse complement strand
CAAAAGGGGGTTCGAAACCTTTGAGCTTCGTGGATTTCCGAGGAATGTTTGGGCATCCATTCCCGGCCAAGCGAGCAAGTATCCAGCATGTTTCCAGGCAGGCGCGTTTGGAACGCGAGCGGCCGTCCAGGTGGTGAGTTTACAGCCCGCGTAAAGCGCGATCGCCAGGACCGACATTAATTCCCAGGAAGGCATCGCGTTACTCCGAAACTGATGGCTTACGCCATCGGGCCACAAGGTCTCGCACGGCGGCGGGCCAGTCGGCGAAGAGGAACTCGAAACCGGCGTCGATGAGGCGGCCGGGCACAACGCGGCGGCTCTTGAGGACAAGTTCCGATTCGCTGCGCATGAGGAAAGTTCCGATTTCGACGAGCCATTTTGGGGTGGGCAATCCAAAGCGGATGCCCCAAGCCTCGCGCAGGGAGCGCATGAATTCGCGATTCGGTACAGGATTGGGTGAGGCGAGATTGACGATGCCGCAAAAATCCTGGCGCGCGATGAGCAGATCGATGGCGCGGACGAAATCGGTTTCGTGAATCCAGGAGACGAACTGGGATCCCGATCCCTGCCGGCCGCCCAGTCCACGCCGAATCAGACCTAATAGGACATCGAACACGCCACCGCGATCGGGGCTCAGCGTGAGGGCACTGCGAATGGCGATTTTGCGCGTGAGTGGCGTGGAGGCAGCGAAGAAGGCCTGCTCCCAGGCTTTCGCGACATCGATGGAGAAGTTCCAGGTATCGGGGGCGCCCGGTTCGTTGCCGCCCAGTTCACCATCGGCTTCGTTCATCGGCCGATCCGGAGCGTGGCGGTAGATGGTAGCGGTGCTGGCGTTGATCCAGAGGCGGGGCGCGGGTTTGAGGGAGGCGAGCACGTCGCCTAACAGGCGAGTACTTTGAATCCGAGAATTGAGAATGAGGCGGCGGTTGGTTGCGTTGTAGCGGCAATTAACGCTTCGTCCGGCCAGGTTGATGCACACATCGCTCGCGGCGAGATCGCCGATCCATGCGCCGGGCGTCACGCCGTTCCAGGCGACGACGCGCCACGGAGCGCGGCGCGGATTGCGGCTTAATACGGTGACTGCATGTCCGCCGGCGTGAAAGTGGCGCGCAAGAATGGCGCCCACTTGACCGCTTCCTCCGGGAATGATGACTTTCATGACGCGAGGTATTTCCGCCACTGGGGCGATTCGGCAATTTCTTTGATGACGGCGTTGCGCTCGCGCAGCAGCCGCTGCATGTATCGAGAGAGCACGGCAGTCTCGGCCAGACGCCCCAGGATCGGCAATGGAGCTGCAAAGCGAAAAACGTCTTTCATCTCGGTGAAGTCTGGCGAGAGCGCGCGAAAGAAATGGTCGTGCTCCATGAAACGGAAGGGGCCGCGAAGCATGCGGTCCTGAAAATACAACGGCCGGTACAGGGAGGTGATTTCGCTCGCGAGGTCGTACCAAACGCCGAAGTGCTTGGCGCGCCAGGTGACGCGTTGGCCTAAATCCACCAGCCCGGACGTGACACCGGCGGTTGCGACGGCAGCTTCTCCGCAATGCACATTGCTCGCCAGGTGGACTTCCACGCTGCGCGCCAGATCGAAGCAGCGCTCGATGGGTGCCTGAACGATGGTCTTGTCTTCCAGGGTGACCATTTCACAGCTCGGCATTCCTCACGATTTCGACCAGTTCCAGGGCGCCCTTGCGCACGGGCCGCATCAGAGGCAACGACGAAACGCGAATCAAGGAGACCAAGCTTTTGCCGGCCAGATTCAGAAGCCGCTGGGTACGCGCTTGATGGCGCGACGCGTCGATCACCCAGAAAAAGATGACGCCCATTTGAAAGAACCAAAGAATATGCGGCAGATGCGGCGCGAGATCCTTAGGGATGCGCACGCCGCCATCGGTCAAGATACGGCGAAACCAAGCGAGATCGATGTCGCGGATCTCCCTGGTCTCGGGACTGAAGGGCGAGAGTGGATGTTGGGGATCGGCGCCGTTTCGGAGCAGCGCTCGCAGCACCGCGCGATTGGGTGCGAATTGGGTGAGTTTGACGCGGATCAATTCGACTAAACATTTTTCGAGACCAGCCGCGTTTTGGAGGGCCTCTTCGATCTTGGCTTGCATCTCGTCGCAGGAGCGGCGGTAGAAATCCAGGACGATCGCGTCTTTGGACGGGAAGTAGTAATAGGCCGCGCCGGTGGCAACACCGGCCTCTTCGGCGATGTCGCGCATGGTGGCGGCGTCGAAGCCGCGGTCGCGAAAGGAAGCTAGAGCGGCGTTGAGAATTCGCGTCCGGGTTTCTTCGCTTTTCGGCGAGGCTTTTACTTCTGCTCGATCTGGCATTGGGGAACATTGACCTTTCTAAGCTGCCGCTCTAATTCGCGATCGCTGCGGAGCCGCAGCAGGTTGGAGAGTGCGAGGCGATTTTTGGAAACCACCGCGAAGGCCTCGCGCGCCACGGCTGAGAGCAGCGGGCTGGTCAGCCGAAAGGCCAGGTCGCGGTAGTCCTGGAGCGCCCACAGACAAACGATCCAGGCGCGGTTGCCGAACCATACGTCGCCGGTGTTGGCCACGACGGCAAGTTCGCCCGCGGGAAGCTGCGGATATCTGTTGCGCGCTTCCGGCGATCCGGTGGACACAAAGTTCAGAGCCACCAACGGCGACTGTTGCAGGATCCAATCCTTGGCGCGCGAGCAGAGGCCGCAATCAGCGTCGTAGAGAATCGTGAATCTTGCGATCGGCGGCATTTAGGACCCCGGCTGAATCGCAATGCGCGCGTCGGGCGGCAAGGGCGGGCGCAGTTCGGCAAGTCCTCTTTTTCGCAGCCGATTGAAGACATAAATGTTGAAGAAGTGCATGACGCCCAGCACGATCAGCACAACGCCGAGTTTGTCGCTCACCAGCTCCATCGCGCTGCGGACGGTAGGCACCGGATCGCCGCTGCGCAGGGTGAGCGCGACGTATCCGACGTTGATGAGGTAAAAGCCGACCACGAGCAGGTGATTGACCGAATCGGCCAATTCGCGATTGCCGTGAAAGGCATCCACCAAAAAGCTGCGGCCGTTGCGATGCAGCGTTTGAGCTACCCAGACGGTTACGCTCAAGCTGACGGCGAGATAGGCGATATAGCTGGGAACGATATACATTCCGTCCTCCGTTCCGAACAGGTTCACATCTGAACGTGTTCAAATACAGAGTACGCTTGCTGGAAGCCCCTGTCAAGCAAAAACTGAACGTGTTCAAGTACTGGGAGGGGGGTGGGGTGGCTGCTACAGTGGGGTCGTGATCGAAGCCAAACCGAGCCGGACGGCGCTGCGCGTGGCGATGCGGCGCGCCACGCACCAGCTTGTCGATGAGCCGCGCGTATTCGAGGATCCGCTAGCGGTGGCGATGGCGGGCGAAGCCGAAGACCGGGACACCGCGCACCAACCGTTCGCGCGGGCGTTGCGGGCGTTCCTGGCGGCGCGCAGCCGCTACGCCGAGGATCAGCTTGCGCGGGCGGTGGAATGCCAAGATGGGCAAAAAGTCCGGCAATACGTGGTGCTGGGCGCGGGCCTGGACACGTTCGCGTATCGCAACCCGTTTTCTGGACTGCACGTATTTGAAGTGGACCATCCGGCGACGCAGGAGTGGAAGCGCGGGCGGATCGAGGCGGCGGGGATCGCGATTCCGCAGGGCATGACCTTCGCGGCGGTGGATTTCGAGCAGCAGCCGTTGGGCGAAGGATTGGACGCCGCAGGATTCGAGCGAACGCAGCCGGCGTTTTTCTCCTGGCTGGGCGTGACGCCATACCTGACGCGGGCGGCATTCGATGCCACGCTCGGATTCATTGCGGGACTGCCCGCGGGGAGCGGAGTGGTGTTCGACTACGCGCTCGAGCGGCGTCTGCTCTCGATGAGGCAACGCATGGCGCTGGATGCGATGGCGGCGCGCGTCGCGCAGGCGGGCGAGCCGTTTCAGCTTTTCTTCGATCCGGCGAGGCTCACGGCGGACCTCGAGCAGATGGGATTCGGCGAGATCGAGGATCTGGACGGCGATGCGATCAACGCGCGATATTTCGCGAGGCGAACCGATGGGCTGGCGGTCGGAGGAGGCGGGCATCTGCTGGCGGCTTGGGTAAAGTGAAGCATGGACGATTTTCGCTACCCCGTCGGCAGGTTTCGATTTCCGGATGCGGTGAGCGCGGAAGAGCTGGCTGGATTCATCGAGCAAATCGCCGAGGCTCCGGCGCGGATGCGCGCGGCGGTGTCTGGCCTCGACAATGCGCAGCTTGATACGCCATATCGGCAGGGCGGTTGGACCGTTCGGCAGGTGGTGCATCACGTCCCGGACAGCCACATGAACAGCTACGTGCGGTTCAGGCTGGCGCTGACCGAAGACAATCCGGTGATTAAGACGTACGAAGAAGCGCGCTGGGCGGAGCTGGCGGATGCGCGGGCGATGCCGATTGAGCCGTCGCTGGTTTTGCTCGCATCGCTGCACGCGCGGTGGGTGCCGCTGTTGCGGTCGCTCGGCGAGGCCGATTGGAAACGCGGCTTTCGTCATCCGGAGCTGGGTCCCGTGAGGCTAGAGCAAAATGCCGCGCTCTATGCGTGGCACGGGCGGCATCACGTGGGGCACATTCGCGCGTTGAGGGAGCGGATGGGGTGGTAGACCGCTCCCTTACGGTCGCGGCTCAGCTTGGCGCGGCTCACACTCCCGCGTAGACGGCGTGCTCGAAATCGCGTAGCACGGCGACGGCGTCCTTGTCCGCGAAGGGGAGAAACTGCATCATGATCACGGCGGCGATGGATTTGCGCGGGTCGATCCAGAAGTAAGTGTTCATGGCGCCGGCCCAGGCCAG
>JASIGB010000874.1:0-5201 GCA_030045355.1 Bryobacteraceae bacterium | reverse complement strand
TTCCCAGGCTGAAGACGGTAATGCGGTAATCGTACGGATCGGTGACGTAGAGATTGGTTCCATCCCAGGCCAGCGCATAAGGCGTCGGGGTAACGTTGGCAGCCGATTCCAGAATATTGGCGTCCGGGCGGAACGTATCCGTACTGGTGGTCACCTGGTCTGTGTATTGCCCCGTCTGGCCGAGATAGATATCGGCGGACTGGCCGTTCGTCGTCGGGATCGAATTGTAAACCAGCACGCGATCGTTGCCGCCGTCGGCGATAAACAAACGCTGGCCGTCCGACAAGGCGAACCGCGGCAATTCCATCACGAATCCGCAACGCAGCGGGTAAAACGGGTAGTTCGAGGAGTCGTTGCCAGTGGAGGGACAAATCGTGGGCACACACGGTGTACTGGTAACTGTGCCGGACGAGTTGACGGTGCCATAGATGGGATTGCCGGAGTCGTCCGTACTATAGATCATGCAATCGGGGTTGCCGCCGTTGTCGAGTTGGCTCGTCATGTTTTGCTGTCCCACCACCACGTCCGCCGCCTGGCCGTTCTGCGTCGGAATGGAATTCCAAATCAATACGCGATTGTGGCCCAGATCGGTGACGAAGACATGCGTGCCATCGGAGCTCACCGCCACCGGATCGAACAAATTGCTCGATGTGGGCGGCAGGTTGCTGGTGGTCTGCGGCGGCGCGGTGGTGAAATTGGGCTCGCCCAGCACTACGTCGGCCGGCTGATTATTGGACGTGGGAATGCTGTTCCAGATCAGCACGCGGCTGTTTTGAGTGTCGGCGACAAACACCCGGTTCCCCTGCACCCACACTCCCTGCGGGCCGCGCATTCCGGAAGACGACAGCCCGACCGTAGACGAGGTGAAATTGGATTGCCCCAGTACGATGTCGGCCGGCTGATCGTTCGAGGTGGGGATGCTGTTCCAGATCAGCACCCGGTTATTGTCGGTATCGGACACCACCAGAACCGTTCCGTTGGTAGCTACGTTGGTCGGATTGCGGAAACCGCTCTGCGTGGTATAGGGATCGGTGGTGGTGGTGAAATTCGGTTGCCCCAACACCAGGCTGGCCTGCCCCACGCTCGGAGTTCCCACACAGAGATTGCACCGGCCGCCTTGGGGAACTTCCGCGGTCGGCGCATAGATAAAGCTGGAGACATCATCGTACATCAGCACCCGGTTGTTGACCGGCGGCAGCAGCCCGTGGAGATTGGAATCCACGACAAACAACATGTTGTTGGCGTACGCGATTCCTTGCGCCGCACCGAGCTGATACGCCGACGGCGCACCCGCTCCCAAATAGGTGAAGGTGGGCTGGCCGATGACTTCGCGGGCGGCTTGTCCAGTGAGAAAATCGGTCTGCGCAAATAAGGCTGGACACACGCACAAAAATAGAATGCCAAGACGCTTCATGATTAATGAATCTCTGGAAAGTACCGACTTAGTATAACAATCACGGACGAACGGAAGACATCGATCGTTTCAGTGAATCCCCGTCACACTGTGCTCAGGCCAGCACAGTGTTTTTAAGAGCTTTCCACGCGCACCTTCTCTCGTACATTGAACTCCAGCTTCCATCGCCGGCCATCGCGGGCCACGGACCAAAGCTGGAGCATTCCAGTTTCCGTTACCACGGTTTCCAAGGTGACGGGAACGAACTCGCCGGCCTCACCGGCCGAATCGAGCGTCACCTCCACCGGCGAAAGCTCTTCCAGTTCGTCGCCCACTTCATCCAGCATGGTGCCCGCCGCGTCGTTCTTGCGAACGGGGGACTGGAAGAAACGGAATTCCGCCGGCTCGCCGACAATCAATCCGAATTCACGCGAGCGCAATTCCACGGAGGTGCCCTCTTCCATGCCGAAAGGGGCGACGGTGAGCGCCTTGAGCGGCGCGCGCAGGCCGGGAACCGCGGGCAGGGAGCTTTCGATGCCCACGTAATAGGTGCGCGGCACGCCCCCCCGAATCCGCACGCCGCGTCCGGCGCGAGCGAGGGCATAGTACGCCGCGCCACGAGCCACGGCATGCATCAGATCCTCGCCCAGCAGTGGCGCCGCCGCCGGCAAGCCTTCCCCGGCGAGCCAGCCGTTGAGCACGTCGAGAATTTTCCGCCGCACCAGTTGCGAATGCAACACGCCGCCGTTGAACAACACGTGCGTGGGCGCCGCCAATCCGCTCGCGGCACGACGCACGGATCCATGTTCGGAATGCGCGGCCTGTTGCCGCAGGAAACGCGCCAGGTGCCGGGTGATGGCGGCGTCGGCGGCGTAGGGCAGGCCGATTTCGGCGAAGCCGGTCTTGCGGCGCTGCGGCATGTCGTGGCTCGAAACCGCGGGCAGAAAGCCTTCGTCGAGCAGACGCTCCACTTCCTCGGCCGCGAGCTTGGTTTTGATGGTTCCACCCACCAGGCCTGTGCCGCGTCCGAGGATGGTCACCGGCTCCTCGCGCTTTTTGTTGTTCGCGGCCAGGAGCCGCTCCTTGGCCAGCCGGCACTGCTGCCAGAGCGCGTGCAACTGCATGGCATCCAGCTTGGTTCCCTTGGCGGAAAGTTGCTGCTCCAGATGGCGGGCCAGCGCCAGATCGATGTTGTCGCCGCCCAGCAGAATGTGTTCGCCCACGGCCACGCGCTCCAGAGCCAGTTCTCCGGCGCGCTCGGTCACCGCGATCAGGGTAAAATCCGTGGTGCCGCCGCCGATATCCACCACCAGAATCAGATCGCCCACCGATACGCGCTCGCGCCAATCCGGGTGCCGCTCGATCCAGGCGTAGAATGCCGCTTGCGGCTCTTCGAGCAGCAGCAGATTCTGGTAACCCGCGTCTTGGGCGGCCTGGAGCGTCAACTCGCGAGCGACGGCATCGAACGAAGCAGGCACCGTTACCAGGACCTGCTGCTCGGCGAACGGTGCGTCCGGCTTCTTCGAATTCCAGGCGTCGCGTAAGTGTTCCAGGTAGCGGCGCGACGCCTCCACGGGCGAAACTTTGGCCACGCCTTCGGGCGCGTTCAAGGGCAGGATCGGCGCCGTGCGGTCGACGCCGGGATGCGAAAGCCACGATTTCGCGGAAGCCACCAGCCGGTTTGCGACCTCCGCGCCGCGCTTTTGCGCCAGCGCGCCGGCAACGCAGGCCGGCGTCTCATCCCAAGGGAGGGCCAGGGAGCCGGCGGGAAAATCCGTTGGGCCGGGAAGATACAGAAACGACGGCAGCAGCGGCTCGTCGCGCACTTCACCCGGATTCACCAGTTGGGGGATGTCGAACAATGCCACCGGAGTCTGTTCGCGCGGATCGCCGCCCGCCGCCGCGTAAGCGAGCGCGCAGTTGGTAGTTCCCAGATCGATTCCGATGACGTATTGGCTTGACAAGCGAGGTTAGGCCGCGATGGAGGCGCGCCTTTACTTTCGCACACTAGTGTAACGCGGAGCGTCGCTTGGGCCGATGTTACAATGGGTTCTTTTTATAAAATCTTTATGGATCGACCACTTTGATCGAGGCGGCCGGACAGTGGTTTTTACAATCTGGAATCATACAACCGAGTGGGGGCGTAGCGCGCTACTACCGGACGGACCTTCATCAAAATGCGGCGGTATCTACTGAGATCACCGGCTACTCCGTCAGCGCGCTGTTGTTCTTTCACCGGCGCACCCGCCAAGGGGCCTACCTCGAGGCGGCGCTCCGAAGCGCTCGCTTTCTGACGGGCGCAGCCTGGGACAAAAACCTGGGCACTTTTCCCTTCGAAGGCGTCGACTCCAGGACCCGGCGCTTCGCCTACTTCTTCGATTGCGGCATCATTGTGCGCGCATTGTTGCAAGCTTGGCGCGTCACCGAAGAGGCGGAATTCCGCGACGCCGCGATCGCGGCCGGCCGGGCGATGCTTTCGGATTTCCTCGCCCAAGATGGAGGGCACGTCGTGATTCATCCCATCCTGGAACTGCCCTCCAAGCGGCCGGTGGCGTGGGGAACGCGATGGTCGGCGCACCCAGGATGCTACCAGTTGAAGTCCGCACTGGCTTGGTACGAGCTGCGTGACATTACCGGCGAGGCGGATTTTGGCCGGGCGTATGAATCGGCGCTCGCCGCCGCGCTCGCGAACGCTGCCGAGTTCCTTCCCGGCGCGCCTGATCCGCACGAAGTCATGGACCGGCTGCACCCGTACGCGTATTTCTTGGAGGGTCTACTTCCGGTGATCGACCGGCCGGAGTGCGCCGCGGCCATGCGGGCCGGGGTGGAGCGAATCGCGGGCCATTTGCGCGCAATCGCGCCGGTGTTCGCCCGCGCGGACGTTTACGCTCAACTATTGCGTCTACGGTTGTTTGCAGAAGCCGCCGGCGTCTTGGCGCTAGATGCGTCCGCGGCAGCGTACGAGGCCGAACAGGCGGCGAGTTATCAAATTTCCGCTGCGGCGTCGAACGGCGACGCGCGCCTCAGCGGCGGATTTCTGTTCGGCCGTAAACGGGGCCCTCAACAAGTAGAAGACATGCCGTTCGTCAATCCGGTCTCCACCGCGTTTGGAGTGCAAGCGCTGGCGTTGTGGAATGACCGCGAAGCTGGGCGCCCGATCGTCTCCCACCGCAAGCTGATCTAATCCATTTAACCGAGCTTCACGCCAAAGGCCGCGTAATCCAGGCTGCCGAAGAACTGCAGCCGAAACGGCTCGGGAAGTACGGCGAGCGCGGGCATGCTGTCGATGGCCGGCGACAGCCGCTCGACCTCGATGAGCCCGAACCCGGCCTCCTCCAGATAAAATGCGGCCAGCACCGGCGGGATGGGGTGGCGATGCGTGGGGTCAATGTAGAAGTGCGAGGAGAAGATCGCCAGACATTCCGGGTTCGGCGTCTCGATCGCCACCAGACCGCCCGGGCGCAGCTTCCGGGCCACCGCGGCAATCAATTCGGGAACGCGCGGCGGCGGCAAATGCTCCACTACCTGGCAACAAACCACGCCGCCCAACGAATGATCGGGGAGCGTATTCAAATACGCGAAAAGATCCGCTTTTTCGACGTCCAGTCCCTGGGACTGGCACACCCCGATGGAATCGTCGTTCGCATCCACACCCCGGGCCACGACCCCGGCTTCGCGAAACACTTTGAGCATCTCGCCGCGGCCGCAACCCAAATCGAGCACCGGCGCACACTCGCGAAAACGCTCCGCATACATCTTCTGGCGGGCGCGGATGGCCTCCTCGGAGCCGCGAAATTTCTCGGCGAAC
>JASIGB010000873.1:0-5093 GCA_030045355.1 Bryobacteraceae bacterium | reverse complement strand
GCGCGGCGATCTGGCCTGCGATATCGAGCGGCTGTACGGCGTGGCGGTCGCGCCGTCGCTTGCGCCCGACAGTGTGCTGTTATGGTTCGTCTGCCAGGGGGCGTGGCAGCCGCCGGTTGAATTCAAGCTCACCTCCATGGTTTCTTTGGATCAGCGACTCCGGGAGCTGGTTGCCTCCATCCGTCCGGTGATGCCGCCGCTGGCCGAGCTTCAGGAACACCTGGCGCTGCTGGCGCGCTGGCGTTATTCCACTTGGAGCGACGGTGAATGGATCGGGTTCGCGGCTTTGGATCAGGCGCCGTACCGCAAGCTGGTCCGAGCGATTTCGCGCGTGAGCCAGAAGGCGAGTTCAGAGCAAGCCGGCGCGTGACAGGAAATCCCGGGCGACGTCGCGTGGCTCGCGATGCTGGCCATCGACGACGTAGTTCATGGCGCGCATTTGGGCGTCGGAGATGCGGCCGGAAAGTTCGTTGAGGATCGCGCGCAGGTCCGGGTATGAGGCCAGCGTTTGCTCGCGCACCACGATGCAGGCCTGATACGGCGGAAAGACGCGCTTGTCGTCCTGGAGCACCACGACATCCAATTTGCTTAGCAGGCCGTCGGTGGTGTTGGCGGCGGCCATGCTCACTTGCTTTTGTTCGAGCGCCTGGTAGAGCAGGCCGAGGTCCATGCTCTTGGGCGGTGCGTTCCATTTGATGGCGTAGGCGCGATTGAGGGCATCGTAGGCGTCGGGCCGGGTGAGAAATTCGTAGCCTGCGCCGAGCGTGAAACCCGCGGGATCGCGCGCGGCGTCGCTCAACGTTTGCAAATGGCGGGCGCGCGCGTCTTCTCCGCGAACGGTCATGGCGAAGGAATTGTTGAAGCCGAGCGGGTCGAGCCAATCGAGGTGAAAATCCTTCGAATATCCGGCGCGGACTTGCGCGAGAACTGCCGCGGGATCGGTGACGCCCGAGCGCTTCAGCACGTTGGTGAAGCCGGTGCCGGTGTACTCGGGATACAGGTCGATATCGCCCGCGACCAGTGCCTTTTGCGCGAGCAGCGTTCCGCCGAGATCGAGCTTGCGCTCGACGGGCTGGTGCGTCCTTGCTTCAATGTGTTGCGCGATAATTTCGCCCAGGATCAATTGTTCGGTGAAGTTCTTGGAGCCGACCACGATGTGAGGCTTGCCGCCGCAGCCGGAAAGCAGCGCCGCGATTAAGAGACAGAGAATCGGCGTTCGATCCAACTGAATCCTCCATCGGAGAGCAGGGCGAGTAAGGCCGCGGGAATCGCGCCGGCCAGAATTTGCGTGGTATCCACGGACGCGATGCCGCGAAAGATGAAAACGCCGAGGCCGCCCGCGCCGATGGCCGCGGCGATGGTCGCGGTGCCGACGGTGGTGACGGTGGCGATACGCACGCCCGCGATGATGGTGGGTGCGGCGAGGGGCAACTCCACCTGCCACAGCAGTTGCCGGCCGGTCATGCCCATGGCGATGGCCGACTCGCGCACGGCGGCATCGACGCTGAGGATTCCGGCGAGTGTGTTGCGGAGAATCGGAAGGAGCGCGTAGAGGACCAGAGCGACGATCGCGGTGCGCTTACCGATGCCGCCGATGAGCGGAATCGGAATGAGAAAACCGAACAGCGCCAGGCTGGGAACGGTCTGCATGACGTTGGCGAAACCGAGCAGCGGGGGACGGAGCGACGGGCGGCGGGTGAGCAGAATCCCGAGCGGAAGTCCGGCGCCGATGGCGATGGCCATGGAAACCAGAACCAGGACGAAATGTTCGCCCGTGAGTTCGGCCATCTCCTGCCATAAGTAAGGAGGAATCATAGCGTCGACAAAAATGCGCGCGCTTCCTCGCCCGTCGCCTTCAGAAATTCGGCCGGCGTGGCCAGCACTTCCAGTCTGCCATGATGCAGCAGTGCGATTTCGGTGCCCAGGCGCAAGGCTTCGCGAACGTCGTGGGTGACGAAGAGGGAAGTGATGGAGAGGCGGCCGCGCAGCTCGAGAAATTGGTCCTGCAATTCGAGACGGGTCACGGGGTCGAGCGCGCCGAAGGGTTCGTCGAACAGCAGGAGCTTGGGTTCGGCCGCGAGGGCTCGTGCCACGCCGACGCGCTGGCGCTGGCCGCCGGAGAGCTGGCGCGGGTAGCGATGGAGGAATTGCGAGGGTTCCAGGCCCACTTGATGCAGCAGTTCGGAGACGCGCGCCGACACACGCCCGGGCGGCCAGCCTTTTAATCGGGGAACTAATCCGACATTTTCGGCGATGGTGAAGTGCGGGAACAGGCCGACATCCTGGATGACGTAGCCGATGCTGCGGCGCAGCTCAATCAAGTTCCAGTCCGTAGTGGCGCGGTTTTCGACGAAGACGCCGCCGGAGGTAGGGAAGAGCAGGCCGTTGAGCATCTTGAGCGCTGTGGTTTTACCCGAACCGCTGCGGCCCAGCAGCACCAGGGTGCGGCCCGCATCGAGACGAAAGTTTAGGTTATCGAGAATTTCATTGCCGGCGATGCGATAAGAAACGCTGCGAAATTCCAGGGCGGGGTTCAAATGACCCTTGTTCAAATCACCGTCCAGAGGTTTTCGGCGAAGGGCCAGTCGGGGTCCACCCAGCGGCCCGAGACTTGAAATCCGGTCTGTGCGGCCATGGAATCGAGCTCGTCTAAGTGGAACTTGTGCGAGGACTCGGTCCAGATGGTTTCGCCGGCGCGGAACGACACCGCCAAATCGGCTTCGGCGATGTAGGCGGTCTGGTCCAACCGTGAGCGCAGGTGCATTTCGATACGGCGTTGCGCCTCGTTCCAGAGCGCCTGGTGCTCGAAGCCGCGCAGTTGGAAATCGGCGCCCAGCTCGCGATTGATGCGCCCGAGCAGGTTGAGATTGAACGCGCCCGTGACGCCGGTGGGATCGTCATAGGCGATGATCATGCGCGCGGGTTCCTTGATCAGATCGGCGCCGAGCAGAAGCAGGTCGCCGGGCAACAGCGCGCGGTGCAGATCGCGCAGGAAGGTGACGGCGCATTTGCGCTCGAAATTGCCGATCGTGCTGCCGAGGAACAGAACCAGGAACGATTCGCCGGGCTGGCGTTGCGCGGTGGCGCGGGCCATCCCATCGAGGTAGGACTGGACCAGCGGGAAGACCTCGGCCAGATCGGAGAGATCGCGCTCGCAGCGGGCGAGGGCGTCGGCCGAGACGTCGATCGGATAATAGCGCACGCTGGCATTGGAGATGGCCTGCAATAGATGCCGCGTTTTCTGGCCTACGCCGCTGCCGAGCTCGATGACCGCGATGCGCGCGGGCAGAAGCTCGGCGATTTCGCGCGAGTAGCGCCGCAACAAGCGCTCGTCGGCGCGCGTCAGACCGTACTCGGGGAGATGTGTGATGGCTTCGAACAGCGAACTGCCCAGTTCGTCGTACAGATATTTCGAATGCAGCTCCTTTTGCGGCTTGGCGAGCCCGGCCCGCACGTCGGACGCGAATTCGCGCACGCCCGCGTCATCGGACTGCTTGGCGGAGAAATCGGCGGAGAGCTTAGCTTTCGACCACTCGAAAACCGGCGTAGACATAAGGATAATTGGGACGGAACCAATTGCGGAAAGAACGGCGCAGCATACAGGCGGCCGTGACGGGCGATCCGCCTTTCATCACGTAGTGCGCTTCGTCGAAGAAATTTTGCGAATAGCCGGGATAAAATTGCCGCACTTTGAATCCGGCGAAGGGGGCAAACTGAGTGGCGGTCCATTCCCAGCCGTTTCCCACGAGATCGGAGACACCCCAGGCGCTGCCACCGGCCGGATGGGCGTTTACGTCCATCGGGTCCCAATGCTCGAAGTCAAAATTGCCGCGAGAGGCATCCGGATCGGCCTTTCCCCAGGGATAAGGACGCGATTCGCCATGCGGTGTTTCATAAGCCGCGCGATGGAACTCGGCTTCGGTGGGCAACCGCAGGCCGCGCCAGCGCGCGTAGGCGGTTGCTTCGTCGTGGGAGAGGTAAGCGGGAGCGTTCAGCGGCAGCGGGACTTCTGAGAACATGCCGCGATAGAACCAAGCATCGCCAGGCGCATTGCCAGGGCGGGTCCAGAAGTGCGGCGCCGGAGCGCCTTGCTCGACAAAATCGAGATACTCGCCGTTCGTGATTTTGTACTTACTGACGCGAAAACCAGGGACATCTACCTGGTGCCTGTCGAACTCGTTGTCCCAGCCGAATTCGCCGGGGTTCTGACCGAGGGTGGCCGGACCGGTCGCGATTTCGATCATAGGATTATCGAGGCGCCCGGTGGTGTAAATCAGATCGGCTTCGCGCGGGGCTTTTTGGTCATAAGGCAGGTTGTGCAGTAGATAGGCGAGCGTCTCGGCGTGCATTAGCCGGTGCTCAATCGCGACGTGCACGATTTCGTCGGGAGCTTCATCGAGCAATTCGTCGATGCGCGCGCGGACACGGTTGTTGTAGGCCCGAATTTCGGGGATTCCGGGCCAGTCGGCAGGCACATCTGCGGCCGCCTGGCCGACGGGGGGGTCGATGCCGAATTCAAACAGCGCGTCGAACTGTGGACTGAAGGTGTCGACGGCCAGCGTCTTTCGACAGATCAAATTCCAATCGAAGGCCTCCAGATGCCCGAGATAAAACACCAGGCGGTGCCGTTCGGGGATCGGGCGCGAGTAAAAAGCTTCTGGACTTAAGAGCGCAAAAATCGAGTCCGTTAGTTCGCGGGCCGAATTCAAGCGCTCCTGAAGCACCCGAGCGAGGAGGGTTGCAGTCGACATGGTAGCCTCCGGCTACGCTCTATCAGACTAGCATTCAACCTGCCAGAACGGGAGTTAGTTGAGTGTCAGTTCACTTACCAGCGGGGCGCTACTTACTGCCGCTGGAGGCAAGCTGGCCCGGCTGAACCGGGGCCGCCGCGGGCGTGCTCTGCGCCGACTGGGCGGCTTGGGCGTCGGCGGCATCCCAGGCGGGCTTATTGCGGAGGGTCTTCCAATATGCATCGCCCCACCATTGATTCGACGCCGCCGCGGCGGCCGCTGGGGAAATGGGCGACCTCTTGGCCGCAATGGTTTGCTGCGCGTCTTCGGCGCGGTAGGCAGCCAGCTCAAAATTGACGGATC
>JASIGB010000872.1:0-5578 GCA_030045355.1 Bryobacteraceae bacterium | reverse complement strand
GGCTTACCCATCCCCGATCACCCTGCGGCATCGGTTCGCCGGCCGGGAGAGTGCGTCCTTCGATACGGAACGCCGCGCCCTCCATCTCGTTGTCGAACGGGATGGGTCTTGCGATCGACGCCGCGCTGACGCCGGGCACAGCGCGCAGATTCTCCAGTACGCTGCGAGTGAATATGTCCTGTCTCGTGGGAATTGTGGAGGGGGGCAACGTGTAAGCAGCCGTCACGACGCCGCGCGGGTCAAAGCCGGGGTTAACGGTTTCGAGTCTCGCGAAGCTTCGCAGAAGTAAGCCCGCCGCCATCAGCAGTACCATTGCCAGTGCTGCTTCCGCGATTACCAGTGAATACTGCAGGTGCTGACGAGAGCTTGAGAATCCGCGGCCCGCGCCGCGCAGGGCTCGATCCGGGTCGACACGCGAGCTTTGCCAAGCGGGGGCGAACCCGAAAAACAGGCCCGCCGCCAGAGTGGTAAAGGTGGCGAACATGAGCACGAACCCATCCAATCGAGAGCCAAGCCCGGCCCCTGCGGTTTGAGGCGCCAGGTTGAGCAGCAGCTTAATGCTGAGTCGCGCTAAAAGCACTCCCGCGGCGCCGCCCGCCAGAGCCAGCAGCAGGCTTTCCGCAAGAACTTGGCGCAGCAGGCGGACGCGTCCGGCGCCGAGCGCGGCCCGCACGGCCAATTCGTGCACGCGGGCCGATGTCCGGGCCAGCGTCAGGCCGGCGATGTTCGCGCACGCAATCAAGAGCACAAGGCCTACGGCTCCCAGAAGGATCAGCATCGGCGTTTTGCTCGTTCCTGCGTTCGAATCGGCGAAAGGCGAGGCACGCATGCTCCATCCCCAGTTCTTCACCAGCGTGCGGAGATAGGCCGGCGCCGCCGCGGCGACGCGCGTGGAGTCCCACTGGAGCCACGCGGCGGCCTCAGCGAATGAAACCGTGGGTTGCATCCGAGCGATCACAGACATACTGCCGTTAAACCAGTTCGGATACGCAAAGGCGGCCGGCGGTAGGGCCAACGGTATCCAGAGATCCGAGGCGCGGGGTTCGCGGAAGTCGCGGCCCACGACACCGATGATCTGATAAAGCTGCTGATTGAGTTCCATGCTTCGCCCGACGACACCCGGATCGCCGGCGAATAGCCGCAGCCAAGCGTTGTACGCCAGCACGACCACGCGGTGCGCGCCGGGTTTGTCTTCCCCGGCGGAAAAAACGCGCCCCAACACGGGCCGCGCCCCAAACACGTCGAACCACTCGGCTGACACGGACGCTCCCTGCAAACGTAACGGCGCGGTTCCGTCCGCATAGTTAAAGCTGGCGGGGCGCGCGGCGGCGGCATACTGGAAGATTTTCTGGTTCGCGAGCGCATCGGCCAGGGCGGGCGGCGAGGCGAGTTCAAAGTCCAGGTTCAGCTTGTCGTATTTCGAGCGCAGGACGACAATGCGCCGCGGTTCGGAAATGCCCGGCGGGTGCAAAAGAAGTTGATTCACCAGGCTGAATACGGCTGTGTTGCCGCCGATACCAAGCGCCATGATCGCAACAGCTAGCGTGGTGAAGCCGGGACTGCGCCGGAGATTCCGCGCGGCGTAACGGAGATCATGCAGGAGTTGATCGACATCATTCACGCGGCGCATATCGCGGCATTGCTCCTTCCGCTGCTCCATGCCGTCCATGGCGCGCAGGGCCGCGGAGCGAGCCTCATCGGGCGAGAGACCCCGCGCCATTTCCATCTCGATTCGACTTTCGAGATGAAACTGGAACTCCTCTTCGAGCTCGCGCTCGACCAGGTCGCGATGGAACAGGGTTCGCAGCCGGAGCATGGTTTTTCGCAGCCAACGCCAGTCCGTCATGGCTCACACTTCGTTCAGACGCACGACCTGGGAAATCGCACCGGCGAGCCGTTCCCAATTGGCGGCCTCGCGCTCCAGCGCACGCCGTCCCGGCCGTGTGAGCGAATAGAACTTGGCGCGGCGCCCGTTTTGGGTAACCTTCCATTCGGCCTTGATCCAGCCTTCTTGCTCCAGCTTGTGGAGCGCGGGATATAACGAGCCATCGCTGACCTGCAGGACATCGCCTGAGACCTGTTTCAGCCTTTGGCTGATCGCCCAGGCGTGCAGCGGTTCCAAAGCGACGATTTTCAGAAGCAGGAGATCCAGTGTGCCCTGGACCAGATCGGCGGGTTTACTCATCGTGTCGTTTTCCTACTTCTCTCGGTTATCGAGGATAGCGTATCATAAGTACCCTCGGTAAGCAAGGGGAGGGCGGTGTAGAAGGGTCGTGCGGCCGGGTCAACCCGCCAAGGCGCGCAATTCGACCACCAGCGCGTCCAGCGCGATGCTCTTCTGGATGTTGCGCCGCACCAGTTCGGAAAGCTCGTCGGCGCGCTTGACCGCCGCGCGAATCCAGCGGAAGGAGACGCGTCCAGCCAGCGCCTCCAGCTCACGCCGGATATCGGCGTTGCGAATTTCGCCCACGCCTTGGGAGAGCAGAAGGAGGTCCTCGATCAGTACGTACAGGATGTTCAGGAGCGCATCCAGCTTCTCGGTTTTGCGCGGCGCCATGGCTTCGGCGTGCTTGGCCCATTCGGCGAAGGGGGCGCGTCCGGCCGCCACTTCGAGAAGTTTGACCATCGCGGCGCGGCGCTCGTCGTAGACGTCGAGATCCATGGAGACCGCCAGGCCGGGACTTCCCGCCGCCAGCGCGATCCGCCTCTCGGCATCGGAGAGACCGCGCGCGGCGACGAACGCGCGCATTTCGGCGTTGGTGAGCGGCGCGAGATGAAACGACACCGCGCGCGAGCGGATGGTCGGTAGCAGGTCGTAAGGATTTTCCGCAGCCAGCACTAGGATTAGATGCTCCGGCGGCTCTTCCAGAATCTTCAGCAGCGAGTTCTCGGCCTGTTCGTTAGCGCGGTCGATACGATCGATCAGGAACACGCGGCGCGTTCCGTTGAGGGGCTTGAATTGCGCGCGCTCCTTCAGCATGCGCATCTGCTCGATGGTGATTTGGCGCAGCGGGCCGTCGGGCGGGAAGGTGAGGAAATCGGGATGCGTGGCGAACAGCAGCGGATCGTCATTGCGCTTATCGGCCGGCCACTTCTCGCGCTCGGCGATCGCTTCGGCGTTGGCTTCCCGGCTCAGATCGTCCTGCTCGATTTTGTCCGCGCCGCCGATCAGGGCTGCCGCGAAGCGCCGCGCCAGCGTGGCTTTGCCCACGCCTTCGGGTCCATCCAGAAGAAGGGTTTGCGGAATACGCTCGGCGCGCGTGAGGGCCAGCAGCGTTTGCGCGACCTTGGCGTTGCCGAAGAAGTTCTCGAAGGGCAATCCTTCAGTTTGTCATATGGAATCGATGCGCGGGTGAGCTACAATCGCGAAAGAGGAAGTTTTGGCACTCAAATCCGGTGAAACATTGAGACTGGGAATTGATTTTGGCACCACTCGCACCGTGGTGGCGGCAGTGGATCGAGGCAACTACCCGCTGCTCTCGTTCGAAGGGCCGGAGGGAGCGGCGGTGGAGTGGTTCCCCACGCTCGTCGCGGTCCGCGGGAAGGAACGCGTTTACGGCTGGCAGGCCTGGGCGTGCCAGCAGAACCCCGAATGGACCATCATCCGTTCTTTGAAACGCGTGTTGCAGGATGCGGGACCGAACACCATCTTGGAGTTGGCGGATCAACAAGTGCCGCTCATCCAGGTGCTGCGCGAGATGGCCGCGGCGCTGCGCGCTCTGCTGCCGCAGGAAAGATTGGAGGTCATGCTGGGCGTGCCCGCGAACGCCAATACCAACCAGCGTTTCCTCACCGTGGAGGCGTTCCGCTCAGCCGGCTGCGACGTCATTGGGCTATTGAACGAACCCTCGGCCGCCAGCATCGAGTTCGGCCACAAAACCAAGATCAACGGCGTGATTCTGGTGTACGATTTGGGCGGCGGCACGTTCGACGCGTCGCTGGTGGAGGTGGGCGAAAGAATGCACCGGCCGCTTGCCACGGAGGGCATCGCCACTCTGGGCGGCGACGATTTCGACGAAATTCTGGCCGAAATGGTCACCAGCGGTGACCAGCGCCACGCGCTCACGCAGGCTGAGCACTTCCGTTTACTCGAAGAATGCCGCGTCCGCAAGGAGGCGATCAATCCGAATACGCGGCGCATCGTGGTGGATCTCGAAAATGTGCGCGAAGGCTGGAGCACGGCGACGGTTCCGGTCGCCGATTACTACGAGCGCTGCCGGCCGCTGGTGGAGGAGACGCTGCATGTGGTGGAGGATCTGCTGGAGGCGCAAGGCGGCAAGGAGATCGAAGCGCTATACGTGACCGGTGGCGGGAGCGAATTGCCCATTGTGGGCCGCATTCTGCGTGAGCATTTCGGAAGGCGAACGCGGCGATCGATTCACGCGCGATCGGCGACGGCGTTGGGCCTTGCGATCCAGGCGGACGCGCAGGCGGGGTACGTGCTGCGCGAGAAATTCACGCGCTACTTCGGCGTGTGGCGCGAAGGCGACGCAGGAAGCCGCATCGTTTTCGATCCACTGTTTCACAAGGGCGTGGCGCTGCCGGGTCCCGGCGAGCGGGCGCTCGAAATCCGGCGCAGCTACCGGCCCGTGCACAACATCGGACATTTCCGGTATCTGGAATGCACGCATCTGGACGAAGAAGGCCAGCCTTGCGGCGACGTCACGATCTGGGACGAGATCCAGTTCCCCTTTGACCCCGCGATTCGCGATGCCGAGGGCGTCGAGGTGGCGCATTCGCCGGCGGCGAGCGAGCATGAAATCGCCGAGACGTATTCCATCGATGCGAGCGGCACGGTGACCATCATGATCGCCAATCTGACCGCGCGTTACCAGCGCGTGTATCGCCTAGGGCGCTGGGCTTCCAAAGACGCGCCGGTGGCGCCCGCCAAGCCGCGCATGCGGCACGCGACGCGCAAGCAGGCCGAAGGCCGCCGCCGCTAACGAACGCGTGACCGAGCTTCTCGAATTGATTCGTGAGCGCCGCGTGTACGACTTAGCGCACCCGTATTTCGCGGGCATGCCGCATTTCCCCACGCATCCACCATTCGTGTTCGGGCTGACACGCAAGCACGGCGACATGATGTTGGACGGCCAAGTGAGCTCGGCGGCCGATTCCATCGCTTTCGGCGGCCACGTGGGCACGCACATCGATGCGCTGTGCCATTTCTCCTGCGACGGCAAGCTGTATGGCGGCGTGGAGGCGGCGCGGGTTCAGAACGATTCCACCGGCTTCAGCGCGATGAGCGTGGACACCATCGCGCCCATCCTGCGGCGCGCCGTGCTGCTGGACATCGCGGGCGAGATGAAGATGGACGCGCTACCCACGGATTTCGCGATCACGCCCGCGCTTTTGGATGCAGCGTTGAAAACGGCCAAGAGCGCGGTCGAACCCGGCGACGTGGTGCTACTGCGCACTGGATGGGCACGTCATTTCGAGGATTTCGCCCGATTCGTAACGGGGGGTAGAGGCAGCGAGCCCAGGCACGGTGCGGCGGGACCCGGTCCGCAGATCGAGGGTGCGCGCTGGCTAAGTGAGCGCGGCGTGTTCGCGGCAGGATCCGACACCATCGCGTTCG
>JASIGB010000871.1:0-3063 GCA_030045355.1 Bryobacteraceae bacterium | reverse complement strand
CGGATGTTGTCCTTGGGAATCCAGGGCGAATGCTTTTCGATGTGCATGCCGATGTCGCCCTGCTCGAACAGCACCGGCGCATCGTCGCCGCACAGCAGGGCGTAGCGCAATCCCGGCTTCAGGCGATTCCAGCCAGGCGTGAGCGTACTGGTGACATAGCGGACGTTTTCGTCATACATCAGCAGCAGCGCGCCCAGACCGTGCGCCTTCATGCGTTCGCGCGCCCGCTCCAGACGGTATTTCCGCAACCGCTCCCAATTGACGCGCTGCTGCCAATCCAAACCTACGGCGCCGACGTTTGCCAAAGATATCCTCCCGTTGGAATTGCTTAGTTCATCAGAGAGCGCGCGGGCCTGTCAACCGTGGGGCGCAAAAATTTCAAAGGCGAATATTTCCTCGTCCGGTCCGGACACACCGGTAACGGAAACGTTCCATAGGGACATAGTGACACTTTCGGCCCGGTTCTCCCGATCATGCAAGAAGCCCGCTCCTTCGTCGAGGAATATTGTTCCTAATGGACGGATGCCCATCGCCAGAAACCTCCGGGGCTCGGCGCTTCGGATAGAATGTACGAGCGGGAGTGAAAAGAATGAAAGGCCGCGAAGGTTTGGAAAACCCTTTCAAGCTTAGCTTTATGCAAGGAGCACGCGCATGAAACTTCAAGTCTGCCTGCTATCGCTCATGTCCGCAATGTGCGCAATCCATGCTCCGGCACAGCAGAAGATTACCATCAATTATCCGAATCGCAGCGGATCCAACTGGCCGCTGTTTCTGGCGAAAGAAGGCGGCTACTACAGCAAATACGGATTGGACGTCACGCTGACCTTCGGCGTGATGCCTGCTGGCATCGCGATGCTGGTGAGCGGCGAGGCGCAGATGGTGAACTCTTCGCTCGAACAGTTGATGCAGGCAGCCTCGAAAGACGGATCGATGGTGCTCATCGGCAGTTCGCTCAACCGCGGCGTCTTCGCCCTGATGGCTGCCAAGAACATCGGGAGCATCAAGGAACTGAAAGGCAAACGCATCGCCATTGGGCAGGTGGGCGACGCGCCCTACCAGTACCTGCTCGCGCTCCTATCGAAATCCGGAATGTCGGCGCGCGACGTGCAATGGATCCCGGTTGGCACTGATGTGAACGGGCGCGCCGCCGCCCTCACTAGCGGTCGCGTCGAAGCGACGCTGCTGACCGCCCCGGCGTACTTCAAAATCGAAGACGAGGGTTTTAAGACGCTGGCAAATCTCGCCGAGCATCCGGAGATTTTCGCGTCGACCGGCTACCTGATGAAGAAGAGCGAGGTCGCGGCCGATCCCCAGTTGCCGCTGAAGCTGCTTCAGGCGCAAACGGAAGCCATCAAGCGCTTCTACGACGATAAGCCGTTCGCGGTTCAGACGTTCTTGAAGTACGATAAGGCGGCGCAGCCGGATGAAGTAGCGCGCGTCTACGATCTATACGCCAAGCCGCAGGCGTTCGAAAGGGTTCCGTTCGTACTGGCCGGCGCGGTAAAGTCCATTATCAACCAGCAGTCGGACCCGCAAATCGCGGCGCGAATGAAGGCCTACAACTTCCACCAAGTGATCGACAATAGTTACGTGGAGCATCTGGTGAAACAAGGATTTTTTGAAGCGACTTTTGGACCGGAGATCAAGGCTGAGGAGAGCCGCAAAGCCAAAGCGGCCTTCCGGTAAGTGCTGTAGCATGCGGAAGCTGGAAGTCGATCACGTCTCCAAGAATTACTGGCTCGAACGCGAAGGCAGGGACGCACCTGCGCTGGTCGATGTATCGTTGTCAGTGTCCGACGGCGAGTTTCTGGCCATCGTCGGACCCAGCGGCTGCGGCAAAACTTCGCTGCTGAACATTATCGCCGGGCTTCTACCGTACGATGAAGGTTCGGTATCGATCGACGGCCGCAAAATCGACGGACCGGGAATCGATCGCGCCGTCGTGTTTCAGCATTCCAGCCTGCTGCCCTGGCGCACGATCGCCGGAAATGTTCGCTACGGAATGGAGTTGCAGCGGCGGTTCGACAAAGCGACCATGGCGGAACGCGCCGCCTATTTCATTAAGCTGGTGGGCCTGGGCGGGTTTGAGCGGCACTATCCTTCGGAGCTTTCCGGCGGCATGCAACAGCGCGTCAATCTGGCCAGGGCGCTGGCGGCGGATCCGGTCGTATTGCTGATGGATGAACCGTTCGCGGCGCTGGACGCCCAAACGCGCGAGTTCATGCAGGCCGAGCTGCTGAAGATTTGGGCTACCGCCCGGAAAACGGTGCTGTTCATCACGCACCAGATCAACGAGGCAATTTACCTGGCGGACCGCGTAGCAGTCATGAGTTCCCGGCCCGGACGCCTGAAAGATGTTTTCCAGGTTCCTTTCGGACGTCCGCGTGCCTTGAACCTGAAGCGGGAACCGCGGTTCCTGGAGCTGGAGGACGCTATCTGGCAGTTGATTGAAGAAGAATCCAGAGGCGTGGACGCCGTGCTAGCGACGGAGTGATCGGCCATGAAACCTAAACGCAGCTTCTATGAACGGCACGAAGCGGTGATTCTGGGCGGCACGGCAGTGGCGCTCACGATTGGAATATGGCAGGCTCTGTGGTCGGCCGGAAAAATTTCGCCTTTGTTCCTGAGCGGCCCCTCGGCCATCATCAAACAGTTCATCTATGGCTTGCGGCGCGGGACGCTACTCTCAGACCTGACGTACAGCGGGATTAATTTTGCGGTTGGGTTTGCGCTCGCTCTGGTGACGGGGGTTGTCCTGGGCGTAATCCTCGGCTGGTATCGAAGGGCCCGGCTGATCTTCGATCCGTTCATGAACGCACTTTACGCCACGCCGCGCATCGCGATGGTGCCGATGATCATCATCTGGTTCGGAGTCGGCATGGGGTCGAAAATTTTCATCGTATTCATTACGGCGTTCTTCGCCATATTGGTGAACACCGTGGCTGGCGTGAGAAACATCGACCGGGATTTGTTGCGCGCCGCGCGCGCCTATTGCGCGTCCGACTGGCAGATCTTCACCACTTTAGCCTTGCCCGGCTCGGTGCCGTTCATCTTGACGGGCGT
>JASIGB010000870.1:0-2642 GCA_030045355.1 Bryobacteraceae bacterium | reverse complement strand
TCTTCCGCGTCCCGGACAGTGACCATGACAATGCCGGTACGCGGCGCTATCTCGCGAATTTCGCGGCAGGCCTCTACCCCGGTCATGCCCGGCATGTTCACATCCAGTAAGACCAGATCGAAGGAGCCATGCTGGACGGTGGTCACCGCGTCATTCCCGGTGCCGCTTCCTCGACCGAGAAACCACTGGCGGCCAATGAAGCTCGGATGACCTTGCGCAAGGCGGCCTCATCATCCACAACGAGAACTCTACACGGCGGTTGCAACGAGGTCATGGCGGTCACTCTCGGCAGTCGGCAAAGCCAGGCGGAAGGCGACGCCGTCGAAAGCTTCGAATTCGGCGTCGAGCTCCAGGCTGCCCCCCAATGCCAGTGCGATTTTTCGCGCCACAAAGAGCCCCAGCCCGGAGCCGGGAACACTGCGGCGGACGTCCGTGCCGCGGTAAAAGCGATCGAAGATTCTGTGCCTTTCGCCCGGCGGAATCGGCTTGCCAGGGCTGATCACACGCACCACAATGTGCTGTTCCCGGCGCGCAATGGTGAGGGTGATCGTGCTCTTCGGATCTGAATATTTGCACGCATTATCGAGCAATTGACTCACGGCCAGGCGCAGAAGCTCTGGATCGGCCAGGATCTCCGCCGAATCGCATTCCTTGACCACGCAAATCTCGCGTCCGGAGGACACGCGGGTGTAATAATCGACGGTATCGGCGATGGTGGCGCCGAAGTCGATCAGTTCCATCCAGGGCTTGATTTCCTCGCGCTCCAGGCGCGCGGTACGCAGAAGGCGCGAGGTAAGCCGGCTCAGGCGCGCGGCTTCCGATTCGACGGTTTCCGCCATCTCGCGGTGAAACTGTCCCATGGAGCCGGCTTCCCGCAGGGCTCCCGCGGCGGCCATGATCGTGGCCAGAGGCGTTTTGAATTCGTGCGCCAACGCATCCAGAATCGCGGTGCGGTAGGACTCGGATTGAGCGGTCGCGGCGGCCCGGCTGGCATGGGCGAAGGAATGCCTGCGTTCCACTTGCGCGCCGGCGAGAGCGCTCAATGGGCCGGCGGTCACGCTGGGTTCTTCCAAGCCTTCAAATCCGATGGCGCCAATGTTTCGTCCCGCGATTCGAATGCACCGCACGGTGATGTTGTGCGCGGGATCGTCGATATCATGGCCTCGGATGAATGCGTCACCGGTCCTGGTCTCCAGATGATCGCTGGCCGGACCGGCCATGTAGACCTCGGCGCTCACGGCGTCCAAGACACAAGCGGCCCGAATCCCGAAGGCGCCGACAAACGGCTCCAAAAACCTGCTTCCCTTGGCCGGCTCCAGCTCCAGCGCCAGCAGTTGTTGTGCCAACTCGTATAAGCGCTGCAATTGTTGCTGTTGCAATAGGGACGACTCCGTTTTCGCACGGACCTTCGTCACCAGGCGCGTAATGACCAGACCGATGACCAAGAAACAGATCAGGCCGAGTAAGTCGAATGGGCTAGAGACATCGAAAGAGAAGAGGGGATCCGTGAAGAAATAATCCAGGCACCCCACGGCCGCGACGGCAACCACGGCGGAGGCGGCAAAGCATCCTGCCAGCGATTGCAGCACCAGAAGCAGCAATAAACAGAAGCTCACCGTAGAAAGGCTAAAGTGCATCCGGATTCCGAGTGCGGTAACCGCGGCCACGCCAGCCAACCCTATCGCACACCACATCGCAGCGTTCCAAAAGTTGGAGAACTTGAGGCGTTGCATGGGCATCCTGGAGGTGCAGCTACAGGGACAACCAAAGTTTGCGGCATAAGCTGTGAAAAAGGCATAAAGTTAGGGGGCAACTGGTTGGAGGCACGGGATCTTTATAAATTTTTTATGAGCCACGGCCCGGTGGAATGCCGCGCGGTAAACTGGTAACGAGCAAAACCAAGATGCACGCTCGCGGGCTGAAGTCCACCCTCCGGCACATGGCGATTGGCGCGATTGCAGTAGCGTTACTGACTTTCGTCGCCTTTCGGACGCACCTGAACCTTGCCTCCGCGATCCCGCTTTACCTGTTTGTGATCGTGCTGGAATCCCTGACCGGCGACTTCCCGTCGGCCTTGTTCGTTGCGGCCATCTCGGCTGGCTGTTTAGACTTCTTTTTCACCGATCCGCTGTTTTCGCTGTATATCGCCAACCCACGGAGTGTGCTGGCGTTGATTGCGTTTGCGTTTACCTCGCTGGTCATTACAAAACTGGTATCCCGGTTCCGCAAGGAAGCGATCTCGTCGGCCACGCAGAAGGAGCGGCTGGACCGTTTGTACCAGCTCTCGCAGGAACTGCTGCATCTGGAACCGGATGCCGCTACGGCCGGACAACGGTTACTGGATCCTTTCCGACGGATTTTCGGCGTAACCGCGATCTGCTTCTTCGAAGCGCAAACCATGCAAGTGCGCGCTTGGGGTGACTCGGAAACCTTGCCCAACCAGACGCGGGATGCTTATATCCGCGGAGCCGATCTCGACGAACCCGGCTCGGCCACATCCGTGCGATGCCTTCGGGTGGGGGGGCATCTGAGTGGAGCCATCGGCTTTCAGGGGCTGAAGGAACCGGCTGAGACCGCGAGTGCATTGGCGGCTCTGACGGCTGCGTTGCTCGAAAGAACGAAGGCTTTTCGCGACGCCAGCA
>JASIGB010000869.1:0-3234 GCA_030045355.1 Bryobacteraceae bacterium | reverse complement strand
TACAACTCCACGATTCCGCGCTGGCGGTACTACGACTTCAACAAGTCCGGTTGCCACGTCATAGATGAGACCGGAAACGAGCCACTCTCCGGGCAATGCTGGAATCGCCCGGAGTAAAGCAACGTCGACGGCAACCGCCGCGCGGGGATCGGTCACTGCTTTGGTCTTGAGTTCCCCTTCCTGTATTTGGAAATAGTGCGTCAGCATGGCGGTGTCGCCTGCAAGGCGAGTGATGCCGCAATCGGTGTGCTGAAGCACAATCATGTGAAACTCTCCGCCTCCTCCGGGAGCCGCTCTGGCAACTTCTCCGATTCGCCCGAGGAGACCCAACTGCTCCAACAATCCCGGGGTGATTCGACCACCGATGTTACGAATGACCACGGCCTCTCCCGGCGCGATTCCAAGTACATAGGCAGGATCTACGCGCATATCAGCGCAACCGATGACGATCGCCCTCACATTGAACAGCGCCCGCGGAAGCGACGGCATAAACGTACCGGCGGCAGCCTGACGAGCGGCAAAGTCTTTGTTACGTTTTAACATCGAGTCGAGGTGGCTCATGTCGATTGACCTCCATCTCTGGATTGACTGCCGGGCTCGGAAATCGTTTCCGGTGACAGTGCGGCCGGAAAGTCGCCATCTGTCGATCTGGCGCCTCCGGTCGGAACACGCGCTACTCGGATCTGACCGTATAGTGTGAGCCTTGGCATTGGAGGCCACGGTCATGAAGGCAAAGTCCCATCGTCAATCAAAGCGCACCCATGCCAGAGCGATCCTGCGATTGCCGGGACATTGCGAAGGCCGCAGTCGACAGCCATGCCTGCTTCTGGGCAGCTGCGCTATCGTCACGCAATCGACGAATGTGTGGATTGGTACTGCTGCGAGCCGCGGTTATTGTTCAGCAAAACCGTGGTAGTCCGATCTCGAACGCCGCCCAGTCGCTGGAACACGCTGGGGATATTTCCGGTTCACTTTCCGGCAGATGAAAATGTAACGGGGGGATCCACTGGTCGCGTTAGCTTCCAGGCGTTCAGCACTCCCTCTTTGTTCGTGTCCAACCTTTCGAATTCGGCCTTCATGTAGTTCAAAAACGCCTGTTCGGAAACCATGCCATCCTTGTCTTGCCCCAGCAAAGACAGCAATTGCTTAACTTGCGGCTCCCCCATGGCGAGTTTGTCGTTCCGGGGTGTTTCCTCCCTGGCGAACGTAATCCCGATACCCATCCCGGCGGCGAGGATTATGCCGATGACCAAACCGTTCACAGCGTACCTGGTTCGCGTGATCACAATGAACCTCCATCGATGAAATTGGAGCGAGGCCTGGAATGCTCCAGCCACGGCTCCGCTTCTGGGTTCATTTTATAACTTTTTTATGAAGCATGAAAAAGTTATGAAGGCGCGAGGGGATCGCGTATCGACCGAATGAGTCCGGACGCTTCGCGAGCGTTCGCGGAAACAACTGCTATCGCCGCTCGTACGCGATTTTTCCGTCGAACACCGTCATATCCACGCGCGTGTTGGCGATTTCCGCCGGATCGATCGCGAAAATATCTTCGGATAGCACCGCCAGGTCCGCCAATTTGCCCACCGCGATCGATCCTTTGATGCCCTCCTCGCGCTCGGCAAACGCCGCGCCCACCGTATAAGCGTGCACCGCTTCGGCCACCGTAATTTTCTGCTCCGGAATCCAGCCGCCGGGATTTTTTCCATCCAGAGTCTGCCGCGTGACCGCCGCGTAAATACCTGAGAGCGGAACCATCGGCGCTACCGGCCAATCCGATCCGAATGCGAGCGTGGCTCCGGCATCGAGCAGTGATCGCCAGGCGTAGCTGGTCTTCAGGCGTCCGGCATCGATGCGCTTGGCGGCCCAGCGCCCATCATCAATGGCGTGATACGGCTGCATGGACGCGATCACGTGCAGCGCGGCGAAGCGCGGAATGTCGCTCGGGAGCAGGTGCTGGGCGTGTTCGATCCGAAACCGGCGATCGCCTCCACCGTTCTCCCGCTCGGCGCGTTCATAGAAACCGAGAATCGTGTGGTTCGCGCGATCCCCGATGGCGTGGATGGCAATCTGCAATCCCGCATGGTCCGCGCCGGCGATGTTAGCGTACATTTCATCCGGATTCGAAAGTTCGTCGCTCGGGATGCCGCTGGTCGAGGGCGCATCCAAGTAGGGCTTGAAAAACCAGGCGGTAGTGGACCCGAGCGATCCATCGGCAAACCCCTTCAGCCCGCCGATGTGCAGCATCTCGTTGCCGAATATTGCCATAATCCCTACCGCGGCCAGCCGCTTCCAGGTGCGCAGCGGTTGATGAGCCGAAACGCGGACGTGTAGCTCGCCCTCGTCGAGCAGTTGTTCATACACGCGAAACGTATCCGGCATGCCGGACATATCCTGAACGCTGGTCACCCCGTTCTCGAGCGCGTATTTTTCGGCCGCCACCACGGCCGCGCGCAGTTGCTCCGGGCCGCGCGCCGGGATCGCTTTTTCGATCAATCCCTCGGCGGCATCCTTGAAAATTCCAGTGGGATTTCCATGCGCGTCCCGCACGATCACGCCACCCGGAACATCGCGAGTCTCCTTGCTGACCCCCGCCACCTTCATCGCCAGCGCATTGGCGAGCGCCATGTGCCCGTCCACGCGCTCGACGAATACCGGATTGTCCGGCGTCACCCCGTCGATCGATTGATGATCGGGAAGCTCGGCCGGCGTCCATTGTTCGTGGTCCCATTCGCCATGCAGGATCCAGGCTCCTTTGGGCAGCTTTCGCGCAAACGCCGCGATGCGCGCGCGAAACTCCTGTTCTGATTTGGCGCCGTTCAACTGGACGCTGGTCAAAGCCGTTCCGCCGTCGACAAAATGCACGTGCGCATCGTTAAATCCCGGCACCACCCGCCTGCCGTGGAGTTCGATGACGCGCGTGCTCGGACCGGCCAGCTTTAGAATTTCCTCTGACGATCCGACGCTCGCGATGCGATTGCCCGCGATGGCGATCGCTTCCGCTTCCTTCTGCGGCGGATTTTCCGTCCAAATTCGTCCGTGTACCAGCACCATGTCGGCGAACGTCTGCGCATGGACCGCCATGGACCACGCAGTCAAAAGAAGAGCGAGCCGGCGCAGGGATCTCATCGCGTGCAGCATCTATTATGTCAGCGGCCGGCCTTGCGCTCACTGCGGCGCTGAGGTACGGTTGCTTATCGTCTTTCGCACCACTGAGACCGCCCCGTGCAGGAG
>JASIGB010000868.1:0-4212 GCA_030045355.1 Bryobacteraceae bacterium | reverse complement strand
ACAAACGCGGCGCCGGTTGTGTTGTAGCCCGCAAGACCTCCGGTAATCGCACAGTTGGCTCCGGCAGTGGACTCGAACGCGTTCGGGGTCACCGGGTAGTTGCCTTGCGTGGCGCCGATGATGACAGCTTCGCCGGTGCTATCGACGGCGATGGCCGGCGTACTATAGGCAGAGTTTCCGAGCAGCGCGGCGTAATCCAGTTGAGAACCATCGGGGCTGAGCTTGGCGACAAAGACCAGCTCTCCTAAGCTGGAGCCAGTGGCTTTGAACTGGTAGGCGCCGGGAGTGACCGGGAAATTCGTGCCGCTTGTCAATCCGGTGATATAGGCGCTGCCGGACGGGTCCACGGTGATGCCGGTGGCGGTGTTGCTCCCAGCGCCGCCGAAATACGTGGAGTAGAGGATCTGGCCGCTGTCGGGACTCCACTTGGTGACAGATACGTTGAATTGAATCGCCTGTCCCAACGTGAGCGCCGAATTGGCGGGAGAGACAAAAGTGACGTTGGGCGCGATGGCGTAGGGCAGCGGAAGGGACGACCAGGTCGCACCAGAGTTTGTGCTTTGATAGACCACGTTGAACGCGGCGGCGTACAGAGTGGATGGGTTCCGAGGGTCGATGGCAAGCTCATACTGCTGCGGATTCGGGAAGGTGGTCAGCGTGGTGAAACTCTGCCCACCGTTGGTGCTTTTCATTACGGCGGAATTGAAGACCAGGTAGACGGTGCTGGGGTCGGTGGGCGAGATCACGATCGTCTGATTATTTGAGACCATTTGATTCACGCCGGCGGTCCAGGTGTTTCCCGCATCGGAGGAAAGCAGGAGCGGGCCGAGGGGAGTGCCGACGACCAGCGATCCGTTCGATCCGACAGCCATGGCAATGACAACGGGCGGCTGTTGTTCGAAGTCCAAGGGCAAGGTGAGCGGGGTCCAGCTTTGTCCGGAGTTCGTGCTGCGGTAAAGAACGGCCGGATTCTGAACCCCGGCATATAGGGTGCCGGCCTGTGTGGGATGGGCCACCAGCACGGTGATCCCAGTGCCCGCGATCCCGTTGGTTGACGCCTGCCAGGTGGAAGCGCCGTCGGTGCTGATGAAAATGCCTTTCTGCGTGGCGGCGTACAGCGTAGTGGAAGAGCCTGCATCGACGGCCAGCAGCGAGACCTGTCCGGAGAGTCCTGTGTCCGCGGCTGCGGTGAATGAACCGCCGTTATCGGAACTGTTGAAGATGCCGGCGTTGGTGGCGACGTAGAGCACCGATGGCGCGGACGGAGCGGCAGCGATCGCGGACACGGTGACCGAAGGACCCAGAAACTGGTTGCTCCAGGTTTTTCCGGAGTTCGACGTGGTGGCAAGCGGCGCCGAAGCGGGCTGGCCCTGGAGCGCATTGACGGTGGGGAAGTTGGGGGAATCGGTGTTGCCGGTTACATACAGGTTGCCCTGCGAGTCGCGCGCAAAACCGGCTGCGAGACTGCTCCCGCTTCCGCCGAAGGTCTGATCGAAGACAATGGCCGGATCGATGACCAGCGCGCGCTCGGGGTCATAGGCGCCGATGCGGAATCCGACTTGAGCTCCTTTGCCGATCTGATAGGCGACATCCACCGGCTGATTTACGCCCGCAACAATCTGGTAAGCAAATGGTTTGGGCTGCCGGATCTCGAACCCGCCTGCGCGCAGAACCAAATCGCCGTTGGCTTCGACATGCATTTCGTCGGCGCCGGAGAACGCGAGCCGGATGCGCCGGGGATCGGTTCGGGCGGCAATGTTAAAGTCGTATTCCAGGCGCTCTTGATTTCCCCGGAACACAGCGTCAATGCCCGGATAGATGCCGGTCCAACGGACGCGGCCGAACAGAGCATAGGACGCGCGTTGCGCGCCGAAGACATATGTCGCCCTCCCCGGCATCGGGTCCAGCCCTTTGACCGACGATTTCGGATTCACGTCCGCCAAGGCGATGCGCACGGAATGGCCGCCGATATTCAGGACCCCGCCGCCGGAGGAAAGCGACAGCGCATAAGCACGGCCGTGCGCAACATATTCACCATCACGCGCTTCAAACGCGACCGCGTTAGGTTGTTGCAGCACACCGTTGGCCGCGGCACAACCGCACCAAGTTAAGAATAGGCAAAGAAAAACGCGCACAAACTTACCTCCGAAGCTTGGACGCGGAGTTGAGTAGTTCGATTGTAGCACCAGGGGCGCGCGGTTCACGTTCTCTTCTCCTTACGATTTGAGAACTTCGCGCGGGTATAATAGAGAGCTAATGTGATGATTTACCCGCTTGGCGACCGCGTTCTTCCTACATTCATTCACACTGAGATCAATACATGAAGCTTACTTGGACCAAGACCGACGAGGCGCCCGCGCTCGCGTCGTACGCGCTGCTACCCATCCTGCGAGCGTACTCGAAGGGGACAGGCGTGGAGATCGAAACGGCTGACATCTCGCTCGCTGGACGTATCATCGCCAACTTCCCGGAGTGCCTGCGGAACGACCAGAAGATTCCCGATGAGTTGACGCGCCTGGGGGAGCTGGCGCAGACACCAGAGGCCAATATCATCAAACTCCCCAACATCAGCGCCTCGATTCCGCAACTCCGGGAAGCGATTGCGGAACTTCGCGGGAAGGGCTACAACATCCCCGATTATCCCGAGACGCCCGCGACCGAAGAGGAACGTGCAGTGCAGGCCCGCTTCGCCGTGGTGCTGGGTTCGGCGGTGAACCCCGTTTTGCGCGAAGGCAATTCGGACCGTCGTGCTTCGAAGTCGGTGAAAGCATTCGCGCGGAAGCATCCGCACCGGATGATGAAGGGCTGGCCCAAATCGGGTTCCGTCACGCGTGTGGCCCACATGAGTGCCAAGGATTTCTACAGCAGCGAGAAATCCACGACGGTGGGCGCCGCCACCAAGGTACGCATCGAATTTGTGGACGCAGCCGGCGCGGTGAAGGTGCTGAAGCAGAACATCCCGCTGCTCGCAGGCGAAGTGATCGACTGCGCGGTGATGAACGTGGCGGCGCTGCGGAGATTTTATGCCGAGCAAATGGCCGCCGCGAAAGCGGACAATGCTCTGTTGTCGCTGCATCTGAAGTGCACCATGATGAAGATCTCCGACCCCATCATGTTCGGGCACTGTGTAGCAGTGTATTTCGCCGATGCCCTGGAGAAGCACGCGGGCGCGATCCAGGAAATCGGCGGCAACGTCAACAATGGACTGGCCGACATCCTCGGCAAACTCGATCAGCTTCCGGCCGGCAAGAAGGCCGACATCGAAGCCGATATCGCGGCTTGCTACGACAAGGGCCCCGGTTTGGCGATGGTCGACTCGCGGGCGGGCAAGACCAACCTGCACGTTCCCAACGACGTGATCATTGACGCATCCATGCCGGTGGTGATTCGCGACGGCGGCAAGATGTGGAACAAACGGGACGCGCTCGAAGACACTGTGGCTATGATCCCGGACCGCTGCTACGCCACCATGTATGCGGTCATGATCGAGGACTGCAAACAGCACGGGCAATTCGATCCGGCGACCATGGGCAGCGTGTCCAATGTCGGGCTCATGGCGCAAAAGGCCGAAGAGTACGGTTCGCACGACAAAACGTTTACCGCTCCCGGCAATGGCACGATTCGCATCGTGGATGCCGGCGGCACAACGCTGCTCGAACAAAGCGCCGAGCGCGGCGATATCTTCCGCGCCTGCCAGACGAAAGACGAGGCCATTCGTGATTGGGTAAAGCTGGGTGTCACACGCGCGCGAGCAACCGGCGCACCCGCGGTATTCTGGCTCGACCCGGATCGTGGTCACGACGCGCAAATCATTCGAAAGGTGACTGCCTATTTACGGGAACACGACCTCTCGGGACTGGAAATCAAGATCATGAAGCCAGTGGACGCGATGAAATTCTCGCTGGAGCGGATTCGCCGCGGCGAGGACACCATCTCCGTCACGGGGAACGTGCTTCGTGACTATCTCACCGACCTGTTCCCGATTCTCGAGTTAGGGACCAGCGCGCGGATGCTCTCCATCGTGCCGCTGCTTGAAGGCGGCGCAATGTTAGAAACCGGGGCCGGCGGTTCGGCGCCCAAGCACGTGCAGCAGTTCGTGAAAGAAGGGCATCTGCGCTGGGACTCGCTAGGTGAATACTGCGCGCTGGTGCCCTCGCTGGAGTTTATCGCGACGAGGACCGGCAACCGGCGCGCCGCGTTGCTTGCAAAGAC
>JASIGB010000867.1:0-7151 GCA_030045355.1 Bryobacteraceae bacterium | reverse complement strand
ACAACGTATTCCTTTCGGCGCCCGGCGACTTGGAGAGGGAGCGCGAGACGGTTCAAGGCGCTATCAGCGAAGTGAATGCGGACCAAGCCATGCCTTTCAAGATCCTGCTATGTACCGTGGGGCTGAACAACGACGGATCGATTGTCGGGTTTCGTTCCGCGGTGGCGGAGAATGTCCGGCAATCCAGCTATTTCATCCAAATTTTCGAAGACGACTGGGGGCCCAAGAACCTTTTTCGGAAAATGTTCCAGCTCGGCGTCGACTGCCGCGACAATCCCGCGCTTCCTATGCGGGAGGTGGCCGTGTTCCTCAAAGCCGCGCCGCGCGAAACCGATCCGGAAATCCTCGCCTTCCGCCAAGAGCTCGCGGACCGTACGGACCTGCCTGTGTTTCACTTCGATCACGTCGAAAATCTAAAGGCACTGCTCGTGGAGAAGTCGCGCGAGTGGGTGCAATCTATCCTGGCCGCTGGCGGCGGCATCCGTCGCAGCGCCGAGGGCGCCTAAACCAGCGGCGCCGGATGCCACTCCAGATAATATTGCATCAAGTCCTCGCGGATGATCCGAAATCCTAAGCGCCGGTGAAAGCGCAGCGAACCGGCGTTGGTGCGCTCCACGCGCGAACGGATCGGCAGCTTCTGGCGTTGCGCCTCCTGCTGCAAGCGCTGTACCAGCACGGTTCCCAGGCCCTTGCTTTGCACGCTCGGATGAATCCCGATATCCACAAGAAGAAACTCGCGCTCCCCGGGCGCCACCCATAGACGTCCGACAGGTTTGCTGTCGAGCAGCACGACGTGATAGCAGGAATTGGGAAATTGCTCGGTGTAGCCGGCCATCTGCGCCCGGAACTGCATGCGCAGCAAAAATTCGCGCTGCGCCGGCGTGATCAGGGCGAGGGCGAACAGGGGGCCGCGGATGGCTACGTACAGCTCATACAGAAATATTTCGTCTTGCGGGAGGGCGGGACGAACGGCCAGCGTCGACATGGAACCAGCGCGGTGCGGTAAAGAAGAACTCAGACCTGATGTTAGCAATTCCGCGCGACAACGCCAAGGTGATTCGCGCGGAAAACAAGCGCTGAAAGCAGCCCGACACGCGAAATTCACAATTCGCGATTTTGCCACTGTTTTCACCGTTACAGGATTCGCGCCTAGTGTCTATATCTCACATTACAATTGAATTCCACAGAAACTTGTTGTATTCTAGGCGGGCATCCCACAAAAACCGCTGCAACCGAGGAGACGATGAATGGGTAATCAACCCTTTGTAGGCCAGATTCTATTGGTGGGCTTCAATTTCAATCCTCCTGGCTGGTTTTACTGCCAAGGGCAGCTGGTGCCCATCAGCGACTACCCGGCGCTTTATAACCTGCTCGGTACGACGTTCGGCGGCAACGGCCAAACCAACTTTGCCTTGCCCGATTTGCGCGGGCGCGTGCCGATCCATCAAGGAACGGGCGCAGGAATCGGAACCTACATTATGGGGCAAATCGGCGGCACTGAATCGGTGACGCTAGGGCTGTCCAATTACCCGGCACATAACCACCAATTCCTGGCGGCCAGCCAGAACTCGAATGCCAGCTCGCCTTCCGGAAACGCGATCGGCGGCGGCTTGGCTGCGTTTAACGACACTGGCGCCGTATTGGGCCAGCTTACGCAGGGGACGATCACCATGTCAGCCGGTGGCAGCCAACCCCACGAAAACCGGCAGCCGTTGCTGGTGATGAATTGGCTCATCGCCTTTAACGGGGTCTATCCGTCACAGGGCTGAGCGATCGAAACCTATCGGGAGGAAACCACCGTGGCTACACCGTTTCTGGGACAACTCATGTCGGCGGGGTTCGGGTTTGCACCTCGGGGCTGGGCTCTTTGCAATGGGCAACTCATGGCCATCAATCAGAACCAGGCTCTGTTCTCGCTTCTGGGAACTACCTTCGGGGGCAACGGCCAAACCAACTTCGCCCTTCCTAATCTGCAAGGGAGAATCCCGCTCAGCTCCGGCCAAGGCGTGGGCCTCAGCAATTACGTGCTGGGTCAAGTCGCCGGGGAAACGGCCGTGACGCTGACCTCCGGTATGGTGCCGAGCCACAACCATATGGTGGTGGCGTCGAGCAATGGCCCCACCCTAAAGCCGTCCGCGGGAAGTGCGCTGGCTTCGAACGTGGGAATGTATACGTCGAACCAAGCTCCCGGGGCGGCTATGAATGGCAATTCCGTGGCTCCGGCGGGAGGCAGCCAGCCCCACTCGAATCAGCAGCCATACCTGGTCATTAACTGGTGCATCGCGCTGACCGGAATTTTTCCGACGCAAAATTGAAGATGGCAGCAAGTCATGTGTGTGTAATGGCAGAGTAACGCAAATATAAACCTGGAGGATTCAAGGTGTCGGACAATTATCTCGGAGAAGTGATGCTTTGCCCTTACAATTTTGCACCCAAGAGCTGGGCCTTCTGTGCCGGACAACTGCTGCCGATCTCACAAAACGCGGCTCTTTTCTCTCTTCTTGGTACCCAGTTTGGCGGAAATGGAACCAGTAATTTCGGATTACCTGACCTGCGCGGCCGGGTTCCCATCGGATTTGGGCAGGGACCGGGCCTCAGTCTCTATTCGATTGGCGAGATGGACGGCGTTGAAACCGTGACCTTACTCAGCCAGCAAGTTCCGGGACATACGCACATGGTCAACGTCGGTGGGCCCCCGCAGCGCGGACAGCAGCCTTCTGCGTCACCCGCGAACAATCTTTTTGGCGAAAACGAAAACAACGCCTATTATGCCGCGGCGCCCGCCAATGGTCCCCAACTGAATGCCGGCACTATTTCGCTGTTTCCCGGTGGATCTCAACCGCACGATAACAGGATGCCCTACCTAGTCTTGAATTGGTGCATTGCTTTAGTCGGCGTTTACCCGCCACGCTCCTGAGGTGCGCTCCGCGCACTTTAAAAACCAATAGTACTATTTCCCTGACAATCACAGAATTTGACGTGTCTGGTACTGGGAAACGCAGTATACTACGAAACTGGATCACGTTAAATTTTTGGGCTTGAGCGGCAGTAGTAGAGTTGAGCCGGATTAGTGCCTTCATTTCCCGCCCTCGCTGCGTTTTTCGCCGGCCCTTGCCGGGTGCCTGCTAAGCTCCTTCTTTCGATCTGGAGGAATGGCGAATGTCTTCTTGCTCGAATCTCTTCTGGCGGCTGTGCCGGTCGCGGCGAGTTTGCTTCGTGTTGGCGCCCGTCGCGGTCGCAATGCTCGGCGCTGGATCAGCTTCCGCCGCCTCGTGCACCACCGGAACGGATACGGAAACCTGCACTTTTTCGGGCGCCGGCATCGGGCCGTTCGGTCCCACGCTCGGCAGCTCGACAAACGTGACGGAGACTTCCACGGTAACCGTGCCTTCATCGACGATTACAGGTCCGATTACCAACGTGACCGTGACGATCACCGGCCTGAACGCCACCGCGGGATTCAGCTCAAACGGATTGAACAACTTTTCGTTTCTGCTGGCGCCGCCCAACGTGAGTTCGTCGAACAAGGCCTTCGATTTTCTGAACTCTACGTGTAACACGGCCAGCAACGCGACTCTACTAATGGAAGACAGCGTGTCCGGCGTTCCCAGTCAAGCGCCCAATGGAGACACAGGCTGCTCGTTGAGCGGGTCGAACACCTACAGCCCATATAATGCCGCCGGCGTCACGGACGTATGGCCTAGCCCGATCAACTCGAACTTCGTGCAGGCTCCTCCCGAGTTTACCGGTTCGTTTGCGATTTTCAATTACACCAGCACGTCGGAGCCGGTCGGCACCTGGACGCTATACATCTCCGACGAGAATCCGGATTGCGATGAAGGTTCGTGCGACTCGGTGTCCATCAGCGGCTGGACACTTTCCATCACCTTCACGCCGCCGTCGTCGGCCGATTTCACCACCACCAGCCTTGCGTCGAGTTCGAACACGGCATTTATTTGCCCGTCGCGTTTCACCGGGTCTTGCTCGGCGCAAGTGGTGACCCTGACGGCCACTGTTACGGACACAACAAACTCAAATACGAATGTAAGCGGAGGAACCGTCAGCTTCCTCAATGGAGGGTCGCCAATCACTTGTGCCGGAGGTAACCAGACTGTATCGAACGGCAGCGCGACATGCGACATATCGTTCCTTCCCCCGGAAGGGCCGGAAACTTTGACAGCTAGCTATAGCGGCGTCTCGGGAGGGTTCGAGGCGAGCAACAGCGACGGAAGTCCACTTACCGTCACGGCCATCGATCACACCCAGCAGTCCGGCAATCAATATTGCAACAACGGCACCGTCAGCAGCCAAAGCATCGTAACCAGCCCTTCGCCTTCGTATATCTTCATCGGTTCACCGGACAACACTACCGCGCCCAGCGGCGGCGGGCTTGTCGACAGCATCTCGGTCGAGTTGCAATCTTTGAGTACCGGTAGCTTGGAAGGCGAGGAACAGCAAAACTTCCTCTTGGTGGGTCCCAACGGAGAAGCCCTGGTGTTCGATGCCAACGGCGGCACCCTGACCGATTCCCAAACCCTCTCGGCTATCACATTCGCTGATAGCGGCACGGCGCTGGCCTACGATACGGCATTCTCCAGCAACGCGACTTACCAGCCCCTAAGCTATTTCAACCAGGAGGGGGAAAGTGTGACGGGCCAGAGTGCGTTCCCCTCCGGCACACCCACGATCACCAACTCCAACGAAGCCGCGCCCACCGGGAGCGCTACGTTCGAAACCTTTGTCGGCAAATCCGCCACGGGAACGTGGCAGCTCTATTACGGCAACACCGGCAATGGAACGTCCACGGTCGGCGGCTGGTGCATCAACGTGACCGGCTCGGGTGGCACAGGCACTACCACGACCGTGAGTTCCGATACACCGACCGCTTCCACTAGCCAAAGCTTCAACCTGACCGCCACCGTGACGCCCGCCACTACCGGCACGGTGACGTTCGTCGCCGCCTCATCCACCGGCGTTTCCACTACGCTCGGACAAGCCAACGTAGGATCGAACAGCAAGGCTACCCTCAGCGTTCCGGCCAACACATTCACCGGCGAGGGGACATTCGAAATCACCGCCGAATTCACGGATTCCACGAATACCTTTGGTCCCAGCAGCGGGAGCGTGGCGCAACGCATCAATAACCCGGGGCCAACGCCTACTATTAACGGCAGCGTGTACACTTATTGCAGCGCGACGCCCATCGTGGTGCCTTATGAAGACGGCCTCAGCGCACCGAGCAACGCCGCGCCCTACCCTTCCAATATCGTCGTTTCGAATCTGCCGGGCACTTTGAACGCCGTGGCCGTACAGATGACGCTGGCGGGCGCCGATGGGAACGGCTCCTTCGAAAACCTGGACAACGTTGCGTCTCTGTTGGTCGGTCCAAATAACGCGAACATTGATTTCTTCTCCAACGTGGGTGGTTCCGGCGGCAGCTCGGGCGCCTTCACGATTTCCGATAGCGGCACGGTGTCGGACCCGTACAGTGCCAGTGGCGGTGCGCCGGAGCCCTCGGCCGGGATTTATTTGCCCCAAAGTTATGGCGTCGGTGGCACGACCACGAAAGATACGTTCCCGGCCTGCCCGTCGCTGGTCAGCAACTGCACTAGCGGAACCCTTGTCGGCCCGCCCGCGCCCACCAGCGGCTATAACTACGCCACCAACGTGGGTTCGTCTACCTTCAGCTCCGTCTTCCCCGCTGGAACGGACGCCAATGGAACTTGGAGTCTCTACTTGTACGCCGATGCTTCCAACAACCCGCTAGGGACCGTCAGCTCCTGGTGCGTCGCGCTCACCGAGAACCTGCCGGAACTGAGCATATCTAAGAGTCACACCGGCAGCTTCACGCTGGGTGGCAGCGGTACGTATACGATCCAGGTTTCAAACGCGGGCCCTGGTCCCACGGGCGGAACGCTCACGCTCACCGACACGCTTCCCAGCGGACTGACTGCGGCTTCGATGAGCGAGACCGCCAACTCGGGCGGCGCAACCGGTTCGGATTGGAGCTGCAGCGGCTCCAGTTGCACGCGCACCACTGCGATGCCGGCCGGCGAGAGCGACACCATCACGCTGACCGTCAACGTCGGCGCCACGACGCCGGTGGGAACGAACTCCATCACCAACCAGGTGCAGGTTTCCGGCGGCGGCGCTTCCAACAGCCCGACGGCGAGCGATCCGACGACGATCGTTACCGCGCCCAGCCTGTCGGTAAGCAAGAATCACACTGGGTCCACCTTCACGCAAGGCCAGACCGCGACCTGGAATATCACGGTAAGCAATGCCGCGAACTCCGGCGCGACATCGGGAACCACAACCGTGACCGATTCGCTGCCGAACGGAACCAACAACGGCGTGGCCTACGCCTACACGCTCTCGAGCTACAGCGGAAGCGGGTGGAGTTGCACCGGCACGGGTACCAGCTCGGTGAGCTGCACTTCCAGTCAGGTGGTCAACGGCGGGACGTCTTTCAACACACTGCAGTTGACGGTGAATGTGCCAGCTGCTTCTCCAACGTCGGTCTCCAATACCGCGAGCGCTTCCGGCGGCGGCAGTTCCGGCACGGTCAGCAGCAACACAGACACGGCGACTGTGGCTCAAGCGGTGGCCAAAGTCCTGGCGTCGAGCGGAAGCGGCCAGAGCGCGAATCTGAACACGGCCTTCACCAATCCCTTGGTGGTCACCGTGGAGGATGGCGCCAGCCTGCCGATCAGCGGTGCCTCGGTCACCTTCAACGCGCCCACGTCCGGCGCTAGCGGCACTTTCTCGAACGGCACCACTACCATCACGTCGAGCAGCAACAGCTCGGGACAGCTCAGCGAAACGTTTACGGCCAATGGCACAGGTGGCGCCTACACTGTGACCGCCACTTCCGGCGGGATCACCACCAATCCGGGATTCTCGCTGACCAACAACAGCGCCGCGGCGACCATCACCAACGTCACGTCCACGGCGGCCAACGGTTCCTACGGCGTAGGTGCGGTAATTCCGGTTTTGATTAGCTTCAGCAGCACCGTGAGCGTGACGGGCACGCCGCTGCTGGCTCTGAATTCCGGCGGCACCGCGTCGTATACCTCGGGCTCCGGCACCAGCACGCTCACGTTTACCTACACCGTGGCGGCCGGACAGAACAGTTCGGCATTGGATGCGAC
>JASIGB010000079.1:0-6523 GCA_030045355.1 Bryobacteraceae bacterium | reverse complement strand
CACGTACCGCTCCAGGTTTTCGATCTGCTTCAATGCCATCCGCCGCAGAATCCGCCGCCGGATGGTGTTGGATTTGTAATAGCTGAAATCCACTCCCGTCGCGCCGCGCAGCAAATTGAGAATGCGCCCGATGGAGGCCAGCGCGGCCGGTGTGGGCTCCTTCAGCCCTTTCGGCGGCGCGGGGGCGATATAGGGATGCTGCCCCAACCGCGCCAACTCCTTGGCGATCCCTTGAGGCGGAAGCACGAAGTCGATGCAGCCCGACGAGACCGCCGCGCGCGGCATGCCGTCGTATTTGGCCGTGTCGCTCGATTGCGCGAACGTAATCCCGCCCGCCGCCTTGATCGCCATCATCCCCAATGCCCCGTCCGACGCGTTGCCCGACAGGATCACCCCGATCGCTTTGCTTTTTTGGTCCGCCGCCAAGGAGCGCAGGAACGGGTCGATGGGCATCTGCGGGATCGGCGATTCCGCCCGCGGCGATAACGTCAGCACGCCGTGCTGCACGCCCATGTGCTTGTCGCGCGGGATCACGTAGATGTGGTTGGGTTCGACGCGTACTCCTTCCGTCGCGTCCTCCACGGGCATCTTGGTGTGACGCTGCAGCAGTTCGGTCAAAAGGCTGACGTGTTTGGGATCCAGATGCTGCACGAACACGAATCCCATGCCGGTATTGCCTGGCAGCGCTTGCAGCATTTCGGTGAACGCTTCTAACCCGCCCGCCGACGCCCCGATTCCCACGATCGGAAAAAGACCTTCCTCGCTATCCTCGGATTCCTCCGTTGGTGGGCGGATGGCTTTGGCGGGGGCGGATGGAGACGTACGCTCAGCCGGCTTTCTTTTTTTCACCGGCCGCTTGCTCTTCACGTCCATCTTCTTCTTCGCCACTGTCGTCTCCGGTCCGCAGCGGGTTTCACACGCATCTTAACACCCGCCGAGGCATGCCGCGCGAATAACCCTCTAAATAATTAACGCTGGCTGAAGAATTGCTACATTGGTTGTCGTGTTTGTCGACACAGAACTGCTCCAAACCGTGATTCGCTCCAAACGGCTGATCGATGATAGCGACCAGCTTCTCGCCCGCATGCAAGATCCAGTCCTTCAAAGCTCTCCCGCTTCTTCCCCCGCGAAAGATTCTCTGCTGGCGTATGCCAACAAGCTCCTGAAACAATCCCGCGTCCCATCCACCGGCTCTTAGCGGCTGCTTTCCCCGCTCAGCCGCCCCTTATTTTTCCTAGTTATATAGTCGCGTGCTCAGCGCTATACTGGCAGCCAAACTCAGAAATAAAAAGACTGGAGGGTAGTGTCAGGAAATTTCTGACGAGGTGTTCTTGGAAATGGCGAAGTGTAAGTATTGCGGAGCCGACACGATTCTTTACGTGAGCGCAGCTCCGGTTTGCGTGAACTGCTCCAATCTGATCGATGCCGGGAGAGAACCTCCTGCGCGAGAAGACCCCCACGAGCCGGAAGAAAAACGTGCCGAGTGAAGCCCTTAGGACGCCTGCGTCTTGACCTGGTTGATCGCCTGGTTTAGCGCCTCCAACTTGCTCCGCAGCGCCAGGGCCGCATGGTCGGGAACCTTCTTCAACAGGCCCTCGACGACCTCGGAGGCGCGCTCGGCATTCTTCAGGAGCCGCGCAGCATGTTCGCATTCCCCGCTCCGAAAGTCTAGCCGCGCCAGGTTGATAAACGTCGTAGCGGCATCGAGATCCGCGGCGGCGAATTCGATCCGCAACTGGTCGGATTTGGCCCGCAGCCGTTCGGTAACCGCGGCGTGTTCGTTGACGTGCTTGCGTTTACGCGCCCCTTGTCTCACACGGGTTTGACTCAATCGCCCTGGGGAAGTTTCGGGGCCCTCCCGCTCCCGCGCCCGATTGGGTCTATCATGGTTGAGATATTCTACAGGTGAATTCCATGAAAACACTCCATTCAACCGCAATCGCCTTGTCCCTCACGTTGCTGCTCGCGGGCGCCGCAGCCGCGCAGGTAACCCTGGACGCCGCGCGCATCGGCGCGAAGGACTCCGTCGCGCTCGCGAAATTCTATGAAGCCGCCTTCGGCATGCAGGAGACCAATCGCATCGGCGCGCCCACCGGCCCCGAAGTCTTCCTCAACTTCGGCGACACCACGGACGCCGCCAAGGCCAACAAGAGCCTGCCCGTCGTGATCATGCATCGCGATTCCGACGACCTGAAGGACCCCGTCCCCCATCTGATCTTCAACGTGAAGGACATGTCGGCTACCGTCGCTGCCATCAAAGCCAACGGCGGCTCCATGGCGGGCGAGCCCCGCCCATTCGGAAAAACCGGCCTCGTCATCGGCATCGCCATCGATCCGGCCGGCAACCGCATGGAATTGATCCAGCGGCCCTAGCGCCCGCGGTCACGGGTCTGCCGCCCCAACCAAATCAACCTCTTCCCACCCGCGCCGCCCCATTCGGTTGACTCGTCCGGTTATACTCGTAGCGCATGCACTTCGCACCACGCTTGTCTTCGCTAATAATGTTCGCCACCGCTTCGCCCCGCGCGAAAAAATATCACCGCACCCCCCCACCCCCCTCCCACCCCCTATCCCCATCTTGCCAGCCCCCCAATCCCCAATCCCCGGCCCCTGCTCTCGATGGCAACTAGCACCCAGCCAACCGCCACCGCTCAACCCTCCGCGGCGTCGTGGGTCCCCTCCGTCTCCCCCTGGCTCATCGCCGCCACCGTCATGCTCGCGACGTTCATGGAGGTCCTCGACACCTCCATCGCCAACGTCTCTCTCCCCCACATCGCCGGCAGCCTCTCCGCCACGGTCGACGAAAGCACGTGGGTCCTCACCTCCTACCTCATCTCCAACGCCATCGTCCTCCCGCTCACCGGCTGGCTCTCCATGCTGTTCGGCCGCAAGCGCCTGTTCATCGGCTGCGTCATCATCTTCACCCTTAGCTCTTTTCTCTGCGGCCTCGCGCCCAACCTCTTCTCCCTGATCCTGTTCCGCGTCCTCCAGGGCGCCGGCGGCGGCGGACTCCAGCCCATCTCCCAGGCCATCCTGGTCGAAAGCTTCTCGCGAAAACAGCAGGGCATGGCGATGGCGGTCTACGGCATGGGCATCGTCGTCGCGCCCATCATCGGGCCCACACTCGGCGGCTGGATCACCGACAGCTTCTCCTGGCGCTGGATCTTTTTCATCAACGTCCCGGTCGGCGTGGTCGCCATCCTGATGACCATGGCGCTGGTCGAAGACCCGCCCTATCTCATCCGCAAATCCCTGAAGCAAGGCCTGCACATCGATTTCATTGGCCTGGGACTGCTCAGTGTCGGTCTCGGCTTCATCCAGGTGATGCTCGACAAAGGCCAGACCGAGGACTGGTTCGGCTCGCGCTTCATCGTTACCTGCGCGGTGATCGGCGCCGTCGGGTTAATCGGCACGATTTTCTGGGAGCTGCACCATCCCGAGCCGCTGGTCGATCTGCGTCTCTTCGCCCAGCGCAACTACAGCACGGCCACGTTCATGATGTTCGCCATGGGCGTGGTGATGTACGGCACCACCGTTCTGCTGCCCATTCTGCTGCAGACCCAGATGGGCTACACCGCCGAGTGGGCCGGCCTGGTGCTCTCGCCCGGCGGCATCGTGACATTGCTCGTCATGCCGCTCGTCGGACGCCTGTTGAGCAAATATCAGCCCCGCTGGTTGGTCGTCTGCGGGTGCATGATTTTAAGCGTGGGAATGTTCCGGCTGTCGCTATTGAGCTTGCAAACCGGCTTCTGGACTTTCGTCGGCGTCTGGACCATCTCGCGTGGGGGCATGCCATTTTTGTTCGTCCCCATCAACGTCATGGCTTTCGCTTACGTGCCGCGCGAGAAAACCAACAACGCCACGGGTTTGATCAATCTAACGCGCAATCTGGGCGGAAGCGTGGGCATTTCGCTGGTGGCCGCCGCGCAAAATCGCATGGCGCAGATTTCGCAAAACAATCTTTCGGGCAACTTCGCGGCCACCAATCCAATCTTCGCCGCGCGGCTCCACAGTTTGCAGGCCTCGTTTGTGGCCGCCGGCTCCGGCCCGGTGCAGGCCGCGCAGCAGGCGCAGGCGCTGCTGTACAACGAGCTATTGCGGCAATCCGCGATGGTGGCCTATATCAACGTGTTTCGCATCCTGGCCTGGATCTGCGTGGCGCTCATCCCGCTGATGTTTTTCATGAAGCCCGCCAAACCCCGTGCGGGCGCGGCCCCGGTGCACTAAGTGTCGGTAGCCAAGGTGTCCAGCCGCGCAAAAAGATCGGAAGGCGCCGTGAAATCCTTCACCGAGAGAATCCGGCAGTCCATGGCCACCGGGACCATCGCGCTGCGGCCTTCCCATTCGAGCGTGGGCGCCAGGCGCGCCAGCTCGATCATCTGCACCTTCGAGCGCAGCTCTTTATATGTGGTGTCCGGCGGCGCCAGCGTCAGGAACGCGCAAGGCGCCCAGCGAAAAAAATGACGGAAATCGGGCAGCGCTTGCGCCAAATGCGCCACCACTTTCATCAGCACCTGATCCCCGCGCGCATAGCCGAATTTGGCGTTGATCAGCGCCAGCCGTTTCACGACGAACAGCGTCACGTAGTTATCGGCATCCTCGCCGTGCAGGCGCGCGAGCTCGGCCTCGGCATAGGCTCTGGTGGGCAAACCGGTCAACTGATCCAGCTTGGCGCCGGACTCCTCCGGCGCCGCCAGAATGTCCCCCGCCGCCGGCACTTCCAGCTTGGCCAGCGCTCCGGAAAAAAGCGTGGTGATCTTCTGCCGCTCCTGCAGCGCTTCCGCCCGCGCCACCGCGACGTCGGCGCACAGCCGCGCCTTGGTCACTTCCAAATCGTCGCGCGAGGAAATCGCCTTGATCTGCTGCTCCACGCGATTCCAGCGCTCCACGTTGCCTTGCAGCCCCGGCAGCGCTTGGATCGCATTCGCCAACTCGGCTGCGGCGGCGTCGGAATTCCGCCGCAATTCGTGCGCCTCCAGAATCTTCAGCGCCGACTTCACCAGCTCGCGCGAATCGCCGGTTTCCTGGAACCGGGCCGCCAGGCCGGCGAGTTCCGCCTCTCCCGCCGGCACGTACTTCTGGATGCCTTTGAGCAGCTCGACCAGAGATTCTTCGAGCGCGCTTGGCGCGCCGGGTTTGGACTCCGATTCGTCCGAAGCAGTTTGCATGGTGACTTGCGTCTGCTTGGCTTATCGGAAAGAAGGCGCGCGGTATGAGCCGCCCCCGGCGGCTATTGCGCCAGCGCCGAAGGATGTTCGGCGCTTTCCTCGCGGGCTGCGTTCGCGCGCTGGAATTTCGCCGTGAACCAGAACCGCGAACCCCGGCCCGGCTCGCTCTCCACCCCCACGCGCCCCCCCATCATCTCGACCAGCTGCTTCGAGATCGCCAGTCCCAGGCCCGTGCCGCCGTATTTGCGCGTAATCGATCCATCCACTTGCACGAAAGGCTGGAACAGGCGCGGCAGCGCCTCGGCGTGCACCCCGATCCCGGTGTCCCGCACTTCAAACAAAAGAACGACGTCTTGTTTCGAAGCTTCGCTCACGCTCACGCGCGCCGCCACCTCTCCGTGCGCGGTGAACTTGATCGCGTTGCCGATCAGATTCATCAGCACCTGGCGCAGCCGCGTGGGATCGCCCCGCAACCCTTCCCGTGCGTCCGCGGCAACCTCCACCCGCAGTGCGAGGCCCTTGCTGCGCGCGCGGCCCGATACCAGCCGCATGGCCTCCTCCAGCGCCGCGGCGGGACTGAAATCCACGGTTTCCAGACGCAGCTTGCCGGCTTCGATTTTCGACAGATCCAGAATATCGTCGATGATTTCCAGCAGCGCCTCGCCGGAGCGGAACGCCGTCTCGGCGTAATCGCGCTGTTCGGCCGTCAGATCCGTGTCCAGCAGCAGCTCCGTCATCCCCAGCACCCCGTTCATGGGCGTGCGAATTTCATGGCTCACGTTCGCCAGGAACTGGCTCTTCAGCCGCGTCGCCTCCTGGGAAACCTGGACCGCCTGCGCCAGGTCCCGGTTCTTGCGCTCGATCTCGTGCGCGTACTCCAGCAGCTCCGCCTGCGCGCGCGTGCGCTCCAGCGCGTAACGGATGGACCGCTCCAGCAGCCGCGCGTCCAGTTGGCCCTTCACCAGGTAGTCGGCCGCGCCGGCCTTCATGGCCTCCACGTCGGTTTCCCAATTGTCGTTGCCGGTCAGCAGGATGATGGGCGCCTTGCAGCCGCCCGCGATCGCCTCGCGCAACAGTTGCAGTCCGTCGGCATGGCCCAGATGATAATCGAACAAATAAACGTCGTGCTCGTTGCGCTCGATGGCCGCCAGCGCCCCTTCGTAGGTGGGCGTCCAATCCAGTTGCACGCGCGGACGTCCGATGCGCAGCAGCAGATCGCGCGTCAGGATATAGTCGTCCTCGTCGTCGTCGGCAATGAGGACTTTTAAAGCCGGCGCCTCCGGGCCGGGCAAGGGGTCTTCGTTAGGCGGCCTCATCACGGGCGCTCGGCGGCAGCTCGACGACTTCGAACCAAT
>JASIGB010000866.1:0-6015 GCA_030045355.1 Bryobacteraceae bacterium | reverse complement strand
TTTTCTTGTATAACCGCTCGGAAAAGCTGCTGGCCCGGGTTCTGACGAATGAGCGCGGGCTGTTCGGCTTCGGCCTTCTCAATCCAGACCTGTACTCCGTCCGCGTTTCGCTCGCCAGTTTTGTCCCCGCGGTCAAGCAAAAGATCGCCGTGCAGCCGGGCATGCAAAGCCTGCTGTACGTCGACATGCGGAGCGTGCTGAGTTCGATCGAGCTGGTGTACGCCAAGCCCGGCGACGGCGCCCTGATGAGCGACGATTGGAAATGGGTGCTGAAGGAGTCCGCCTCCACACGTCCGGTTCTGAGAGTCTTGCCCGGCAGCGTCCCGTCCGATCCCCAGCAGTCCCCATCGGATCAGACTCCGGTCTTCAGCGATACCAAGGCGGTGCTGAGCGTTTCGGGCGGCGAAGCGGGATCGCTCGGCTCGTCATCGTTCGGCCCGTCATCGTTCGGTTCGTTCGGCTCGTCCTGGGGGCAGACGGATTTGGGCACGGCTTTCGCGTTGGCTACTTCCTTGTACGGCCGCAACCAGATCGATCTGAGCGGCAATTTCGGCTATAGCGCGCAAGGGCTGCCGGATGCCGGGTTCCATACCAGCTTCAGCCGCGACGGCCTGGGGCCGGAAGTCGGCCTGACGGTTCAGCAAGTGTACCTGTCGCCGCGTGGATTCTACGGGCCAGCGTCGCAGCCGGACGCTCTGGCGCTGCGCAGCATGTCGGTTTCGATTCACGACAGCCGCGCCATCACCGACAATCTGCGGGTGGACTATGGCAGTTCGCTCGATTCGGTGTCCTATCTGGACCATGTCAACTCGCTCAACGAATTCGGCCGGGTGACGTACGATCTTGGCGCGGGCGGCAAGGTGAAAGTGGCCTACAGCTCGGGCGCGCCTCCAGTGGAGCTGGCCGTTGAGCCGCGCGACGACGTTTCCGGCGATGCCGAAGCTCTGGCGCAGGACCTGGCGGCGCTCGCGGTGCTGCCGCGCCTGTCGTTGCTCGATGGCCATTCGGCGATCCAGCGGTCGCAGGACGTCGAAGTCGGCTATGAAAAGAAGTTTCACGATACGAAACTAAACTTCAGCGCTTACCATGAGCGCGTCACCAACAACGCCATGACTTTGGTGGCGCCGGAGGGCGCGTTCGCGGCGGGCGATCTGCTGCCGGATCTTTCGTCGCAGAATAGCATCTTCGATTCGGGAACCTATCGTCGCTCGGGCGTGTCGAGTTCGGTATCGCAAGCGTTGGGCGAACACCTGCAAATCGGCTCCTCGTTCGGAAGCGGCGGCGCTTTGGCGCCCGACGGCCCGGATATTTCAGCCACCACGGCCGACGGGCTGCGGTCGCGGCTGCAGACCGTGCAGCGCTTCTGGGCTTCTGCCTGGGCCTCGGCCCGGATTCCCGTGACCGGGACCATTATCACCGGCAGCTATCAGTGGATGGACTACAACGACACCATCATGCCGGACCACTTCTACCTCACCGAGAGCCAATACACGCAGCCCGGGCTGAATCTTCGGGTTCGGCAGCCGATTCCCGCAGTGCCTGGAATTCCAGGCCGTCTGGAGGCGACCGCCGAGCTGCAGAATGGCTTGGCACAAGGCTATCTGCCAGTCACTGAAGGCGGCCAGAACGTGACGCTGGTGCAATCGCCGCGGGCGTTGCGCGGCGGGTTGAGTTTTATCTTCTAATTCCGCCCCTTTGGCGCTTACCAGGGCAACCGGTCGCGGCTCAGTTTGCGTGGCGGTTAGCCGATCCCGATACTCATATTGAGCAAGAGATCGTTTACGGTTTTATCGTACGGCGCGGTGGAGGCCAGTTCGTAAAGCTGGCCCCCTTCTTCAATATCGCCGGCGAGCCGTTCCTCGAGCGTCCGGAACTGGTGCTCGAAGGCCGCCGAGAGCTCGCGCATGGCTTGCGGGAACTCGCGCGATGCCGCATACCGGCAGGCCAGCGAATAGTGAATCTGGGATGCCACGGCTGATTCCGGCGCGGCCAAGCGTAACGCCCGTTCCAGGTAAAAGCGCGAGCGTGCCGAATCGGAGCTTGCGTAGATCTGCGCGAAGCCCAGGTACAAGTCGGCCAGCGCCGTGCGGTCACGCGCCGAGGACGCCAGTTCGAGACCGACGGCTCGCGTTTCGTCCTCGATCAGCTCGATTCTCGCGTACTCGCCGGCATCGCTCGCCTGCCAGGCAGCGACTCTGGCGCGGATTTCGGCGATCCGGCTTTCCCATTGCGCGGCGTCTGGGGCAGCGTCCTCCGGCGACGGCGCCGGTTCGCCCGACGGCGTGCCGGCTGCTGGCGGTGGCGCGGGGGCTGTGGCCGGAGAGGTCATTTCCCTAAGCCGCCGCTCGGTTTCCTCCTGCAACTCGCGCAGGTCGCCCATGGCAAAGCCGATCTGATCCTGCATATTGGCGATGGTTTGGTCCGCCTGCCGGGCGAAGCTGGTGGCGCTGAAGTATGAGGAAGCGACAAATACAATGGCGTACAGCCCCGATGTGCCGAGCAGAATCAGGACCAGCAGTTGCATGTCGCCCACGCGCCGGGTGAGCAGGTCCACGTGATCCTCTAGGCTGCGGGCGCGGTCGCCGACGCTGGACCCGGTTTGGTCCAGCTGTAGAGACGACCATTGGCGGTAGTTCCAGAGTTCCCAGCCGGCCATCGCCAGGACGCTGGCGGCTGCCGCCAACAGCAGGACGAGCGCGATTTTGCGAAGTACCGCCATTTCGCCGGAAATCCTATCGGAAAACCATGCCGCGAACGGCGCCCGGCCGGGTCTACTGCACCAGGCCGGTTACTTGCGCGCGCCGCGCTGCGGCTTTTTCAATCTCGACTGCCGAAGCTTGCCAGGCTTGCGTTTGGGCTTGCTGATAATGAACGTCCCGCTTCCGTGCGCTTCGGCGGAATACAATTTCTCGTCTACCATAAAGGTTCATTGTCGCATGAAACGGTTATTGTTATTGCTGGCTGCTTGGCTCCTGGCCGCGCCCGCCCCGGCGCAGGACCTGTTCGCCAATATCGGGCACATCAAGGAGGGGTTATCGGCCATCACGGGCCTCAAGTTCAAGCACGACGTTCCCTATGCGCTGATGGACAAGGACCAGTTGCGGCGATACCTGGAGCAGCGGATGCGGGAGACCATGAAGCCGGCCGACGAGCGGGCCGAGGAGATCACGCTGAAGATGCTGGGCCTGGTCCCGGCCGATTTCGACCTGCGCCAGACCACCGTGGACGTGCTCACTGAACAAGCCGCGGCGTTCTACGACTACAACAAGAAGAAGCTATTTATCTTGGAAGGCTCCGGCGGGACGGAAGAAGAGCGGGTGGCGCTGGTACACGAACTGGCGCACGCGCTGGCCGATCAGCATTTTCACCTGGCGAAGTACATCCAGGAAGGCATGCGCAGCGACGACAGCGCCACGGCGCGCCAAGCGGTGATGGAAGGCCAGGCCACGTGGCTGATGGCGGCCTACATTTCGCGCGAGGGCGGCGGGAGGCCTGAAGTTCCCGAGGCCGTTCTCAAGATGATGACGGCGAGCATCGAGGGCTCGGCGGCCTCGCAATACCCGGTGTTCTCGAAAGCGCCGCTGTATATCCGCGAGTCGCTCGTGTTTCCCTACGCGCAGGGGCTCGGATTTCAGGACGCGGTGTTTCGCAAGCTGGGGAAAGAAGCATTCTCCGAGGTTTTCGTCCGGCCGCCACTATCGAGCGGGCAGATCCTGCATCCGGAGCGGTATTTGGGTCACGGCGGCATAGTGATTCCCGACCCTCCCGCGCTGCCGGATGCGCGGAGCTTTCGCAAACTGGCCGAGGGCACGCTCGGCGAACTGGATTTTCGGGTGTTGCTTTCTCAATACACGGATCCCAAGAACGGCGAGGAGTTGGCCGCGCATTTGGAGGGCGGGTCTTACGAGTTGTTGGAGAACAAGAGCGAGAAGTTTCCGGTGTTGGGCGTGGCTTCGACCTGGGATTCGCCGGAATCCGCACGGAAATATTTCGAGGATTCGCGAAAAGTGATGCAGGGCAAGTGGAAGAAGCTGGAGATCGCGAGCGAAACGCCGGACCGTTTGGAGGGGCGCGGCGATTCGGGCTATTTTCGCGTGTGGATGTCCGGGGATACGGTGAACCAGATCGAGGGGTGGAAGACGCCGCTGCCGTGAATTCTTAATGCGCGGGTGCGGTGTTTTTGTCGAGCACGCGCACCTCACCCGCATCGGGCGGCGGCTTGAATTCGTCGGTGCTAAAAACGCGCAGCGCCTGGCCGGGTCCGGCAATTCTCAACACCAGGGCGATCTGGAACTTGGGCCCCTGAAAATACTCGACGCGCAGGCGATGAATTCCGGCCGCGAGTTGGATGGTCCCGGTCTTTTCGAGCGGCGGATGCAGGCCGTCGTTGTCGATCACGAGCTGATCGTCGATGAAGAGCTGGGAGCCGTCGTCGGAGAGCAGCGAGAACGTGTACACGGCGGGGTCGGCGATCCAGAAGCGGCCAGCATAGTCGATTGCGAACCATTCGTTGCGCTTGGTGACGCCCGGAAATCCTTCGGTGAAGCTTTGCGGCGGCACGTTGAGCGACGAGGCGTAAATGGGCGGGCCGGCGGGCTTCATCTTCTCGAAATCGGGAAGCTTGGTCCGGTTGCGGTGCATGTGATAGACCAGGCCGCGCAGGCCCGAGGGAATGATAACCGTGGTTCCGAAAATGACTGTGGGCTGGTCTGGATTGGGCTGGTCTGGACGGGGTTGATCCTGATTCGCCTGATTCTGGGCCGCGGCGCAGGCGCCGGCCGCGAGAGCGACTATGAGGAAGGCAGCCGGCCGGAGGCCCATGCAAGCATCGTAGCGCACGAGTCTCAGGTACAACGCTCAGTCCTTGGGTCGAAGGCTTGCGTTGCGGCTGCGGGCTGCGATTTCTACGCGGCAGCGGCCGGGCGATAGACTGGCCTCATGGAACGCAGCCTGGCATCCCGCGCTTACGACCCTTTCGGCTCCGGACCGTTCGCGGTGCGAACCGACAGTTTCGAGGCTCGCGACGAGGCGCGCGGGCGTGTATTCCCGTGCGATGTCTGGCGTCCTGATCAGGGTGGCGAGTGGCCTCTGATCATTTTTTCCCATCAGAGCTTCGGCAGCCGGCGGGCGGCTCTTTTTCTTACGATGCATCTGGCAAGCCATGGTTATGTGGTAGGCGCGCTCGATCACTCGGAAGTGGTCGCGCCCGAGATTGCGGGCAAACTAGACGAGATCCTCGCGGGCCGCGTCCCGGATGTACAGTTTCTGATCGGCCATTTACTGGGAGCCCGGCTCGATGATTCGGCGTCGGCTGATGCGAAGCAAATCGGTATCGTAGGGCACAGCTTCGGCGGATGGACCGCGCTTGCTGTTCCCGAAACCACTGAGCACATCCGAGCGTTAGTGGCTCTCGCGCCGGGCGGCGCTTCCAATCCGAAGCCGGGAGTCATCCCCGCCACGTTGAGTTTTAACTGGAAACGTCCGCCCGCAACCCTGTATCTGATCGCCGAGGGCGACGTATTTCTGCCCATAGCGGGGATGTACGAGCTATACGAACGGACCCCGGGGGAAAAGCAGATGGTGATCCTTCGCCGGGCGGACCATCTCCATTTTCTCGATAACGTGGAGGAGCGACACGAGCAGGTGCGCGCAATGACGTTTCCGCCTCAGGCTGCGTGGATTCCGCGTGAGATGCGTCCTATCGGCGAGTTGTGCGGTGGGGAGGAAGCCCGCCGGTTCGTGCGCGGCCTTACGGTCGCTCATCTGGACGCCACACTGAAGGGACATCCGGAAGCACGCCGGTTGCTGCACGAGGATCTTGCCCGAACACTGGCCATGCATTCGATTGACGCTTACGAACACGGTCTATTGGCGGGAGGCAGCGGCGTGCTTTGTTGCACCTGAACCCGCTACAAGGCTCGGCCACCGAAATAGCAGCCCCCCGGATCTCAATGCGATATAATCACGTCGTAAACTAGAGCTAAAGGAGTCATTAGATGCGCTTGGCCTATGCTG
>JASIGB010000865.1:0-5939 GCA_030045355.1 Bryobacteraceae bacterium | reverse complement strand
CGTAGTGAATCGTAAACTGCCGCTCCACAAATGGAGGCTCCGGTCGCTGGGGTGGCAGGGCAACCGTCGATACCGGGGCTTGGCGGGTGGATGGTCCGGCGGGACGCTTGGAGGGCGGCGCATCGATTCCAGGCTCGGCCGGCAGGATGGTGTTGCACGCGCGATCGAGTTCCGGCATCACGGAGACGTGCACCGGCTTCAAGGGAATCCCGCCGCAAACCCGCGGACCGGGCGCGACCGTTCCCTCAATCAGCGCTTGATGGAGCAATTGCGGCGGGTAGAAATCCGCGGTGATGTCCTGTTGAATGCCCAGGAAGTAAGTCTCTCCCTTGTAATCGGCAAGAAAGCATGGCACGGTTTTGGTATCACGCACCACTGGGCACGCCAAGAAATTCAGATGCTGAGCCAAGCACGGTAAAGCGATGCCGAGAAGGAGGACAATTCGCATCAGAGGACACCCAAAAAGTTCACCAGGTCTTGTTTCTCTTGCTCGGACAGCTTCATGTCGAAACGGCGATCATAAAAATCCACCAGCTCCCGGAGCGATTGCGCGGAGCCATTAGAAAAATAGGGCGCGCGGGCGGCGAGTCCGCGGAACTGCTGCATTACGATGGACCCCACATCCACGCAGCGGCCCGAAATCAAAGCGCGCCCTGGATCGCTCGTGTAGATTACGCGCCCCAGGTAAGGATGCGGCGGAGCGTCCTGGTTGCAGACGATCTTGAACACCGGCAGTTCGCGCGAGTCGCTATAGAATGGCGGTTCCGTCCAAGTGGGGTAGTTGGTTGTCCCGACGTCCACCCAGCCCGCCGATAGGTCCTGCCCCGTCATTTGCGCGTTGTGACACGTCGCGCAGGTGCGCTTCAACGGATTTCCCAAACCGATGGAGTTGATGTGCGTAGCGTCGCGCAGCCAGAATTGGCGGAACATGAAAATGTTGTTGCCGCGTGCCACCGATGCGCGGAACTGGGCTTGTGCCGATTGCGCGGGTTTTTTCCAGACGTCGAAGAGCTGGAAAACCGGATCGTAGTCGTTATCGCCCAGAACGCCGGTGCGATGCTCCGCCATCGCACGCGGCCCGAGCGCCGGGGGCCCGCCGACCTCATCGAGCGGCCCAGCCTGACGGTCCCAGATTTGCGCGGCGTAGATCTGGCTTTCAAAATCCACAATGCGCTCGAGCATTGCCTCCGGCAAGGCAGCCCGTCTCTCCAGATGCTCCCGGGCTGCGGTTCGCGCTTGCGAACGCAGACTGGGCTCGCGCGCATCGGCCATGAAGTTCATGCTTACCGGCTGTCCGGTATCGGGGTCGACATCGGCCAATCCACCGAGCTTCAATGCGAACTGCGGATGCGGGTTAGTGACGTACTTCAAATTCGCGGCCATGCGCGGCCGGCGGAACACGGAGATCGCCGGGTGGATGCTATGCAGGCCGTATGTGGCGCTGGTATTGCATCCGGTCGGATCGCTCACCACTTCGATCGAAAATTCGGGCGTTCGTTTCGGCGGCGGCCAGGGGATCGCGATACGAATCAGCCCGCGATTGAGCAATAGAGAATGCGAGCTCTCTTGGTCCTGCGGAAGATCGGGACAGTTGGAGCCGTCAATGGCAGCGAACAGCGGATCCTTACCTTGGGTTGCCTTCCATCGCTCGCGAATTCCGGAAGCCGACAGGCTCATCGCATAGGCGGGTTGATGACACGTGACGCAGGCGCGGCCGTTGGCGCCAAGCGGTGCGAAGAAGGGGTGGCCTTTGGTGTCCAACGGGCCGGAAGCGTTCACGAGGCCCAAACGCCCCAGCGGATCATCGAACTGGAATTGGACTGGGAGCGTGACGTCCTTGCCAGGTTCGATCCAGCCCAGTTGCGTCCCCGGAGTTGCAGCCTGTAGCCGCACAGTCGCTACCAAAGCCGTGCAGAGCAGGATGCCAACAACGGTGGCAGCCCGCGGTTGATGCGCGCCGAGAGTGGAATTAGTTTCCAACGCTGGAATACATAATAAATCGGGAAGGCAGGGGCGCGAAACCAGCCCCGGCAGTCTAGAATAAAGCCTGTGTCCGGCCAGACCGCAAAATGGGCGCCTTCCTTCGCCGCCGTCGTCATCGCCATGATGGCGATTCAAATGTCGAGCTTGGGCTTCTCGCCGTTGTTGCCCGCGATTCAGAAAGACTTCGCGTTGAGCTATTCCCAGATCGGGCTGTTCACAGGGCTCTACGGTTTGGTTGCGATGGTGGTGAGCGTTCCGGCGGGAATGCTGGCCAAGCGCGTGGGAGAAAAGCGTGCGCTCTCGGGCGGCCTGTTGGGAGTCGCGCTGGGGCTTTTGTTGCTCAGCCAGGTCAGTGGCTACGCCCCGGCTCTTGGCGCGCGCATCGTGTGGCTGATCGGATATCGCACGGCATTCGTCTGCGTGATGATCTCCGTCGCCCTGGTGTCGCCTGGTGAATTTCGAAGCAGCGCGATGGGAATTCTCGGGGCCATGGCGTCGCTGGCCTCCGTCATCGGCGCGCCGTTTGGGACCAAGATCGCGGAACCGTTCGGATGGCGCGGCGGAATCATCGGATTTGCCGTGATGGCGGTGTTCGGCGCCGTGGTGTTTTGGTTCGGCTATACGCCGCGGCCGAACGGGGTCGAGGCGCCACTGCGTGGCCATGGCCCAGTCATGCCATCCCGCAGCGCGTTCCGTTCGCCGGTGGTTTGGAGCATGGTACTTCTGGGCCTGATCAACATGGGCGGGTTCAGCGCAACGTTCTTTGTGCCGTCGGCCGTCAAGACCATGTTTCAGCTAGGCGCGATGGAGAGCGCGTACGTCATCAGCACCAGCTATGTCGTGGCGATCTTCGTGAATATCCTCTTCGGCTATCTCTGCGATCGCTATAACCGCTGGGACATGATGATCGCGCTCGCCGTGCTGCTGGTTCCCTCCTGCTTCGCCATGATGATTCCGAATCTGCTGGTGTTTCGCGTGGCCACGGCGCTGGTGATCTCGCTCGGCCTGTGCGCGACGAATCAGATTTTCGCGCTAGCCGGCGACGTGGCGGACCGCCGCGAGATGGGGCCGGTGATGGGCGTCGTGAGTCTGGGTGGAGGACTCTTCGGCTACGTCGGGCCGCAGGTCTTGGGCATTTTGCGCGATCGAACCGGAGGGTTCACGGCCGGCTGGTATTTCGTCGCGGCAGGTGTAATTCTCTCGCTGATCGAGATTGTCTTCCTGCGGCGCTACGCGCAATCGCGGCCGGTCTTGGAGCTGAGTCCTTCCAGAAACTGACCGACATGGCGCCGCATCGCCGCGCCGTCCCAACCGCGGGAATCCACCATGTCGGCGGCGATGGGGAGCACCGGGATGCCGCTGGCCTGGAGCGCCCGTTCGATGAAACGATTGCCGGTGGCCGACGGGCGCGTCCCGAGCGGCTCGAGCACCAGCGCGGCGTCGATGCGATGCCGCTTGGCCTGATCCACGATCCACTCATTCGCCCACGGCGGATTGTGAAGCTGCTCGTTGAAGCTCACCGTTCGGCTGGCCAGCGCCCGCAAAGGATCGTCCAGACCGTAGCGGATGTAGCCGTCCGGCCCGAATGCCAGGTACATCGACCAAACAAACACCGCGCCGTATGGTTCTTCGAAAGCAGTATAGAAATCCGTGTCGTGCCACAATCCCGCGCCGACCCACATCAGCCGCAGGCGTTCATTGGGACACGCCGCGACGCCGGCATCGGCGCGCGCTTTGACTTCATCGCGAAACGCGCGAGCGTGCGTGATGGCCCAGTCGCTTCCCCGCACCCACTGCGTGGCCATCACGTTGCTGACTTGCTCGTGCATGCGGACGGGTGTTTTCGGCGCGCGACAGATCAGGTCGCGCACGTCCTCGAAATATTCTTCCTGGCGGTTGACACCTTCCATCAGGGTGCGCAGCCGCTGGGAAGCGAAGCGGTTGCCGCTGATGCGTTCCAACGCCGCGATGAGCGATTGAAACTGGGAGACCATAAAATCCAGGCGATGAGCCTCGAAAAGTTCGTTCCAATGGAAGCGGCTGAGTTCCCACCAGCGCGGCGGCAGTTCGCAGGCGCCGGGCACATCCAGCGGAAAGAACGGGCTGCCGAGCCGCTCGGCCCAAATCTCGAAAACCCGCTGGATGCAATCGCACGTCAATCGCGCCGATACCAACGCGGGCTTTGGCAGACCTCCCCAGGGCGCTTGGGCCGGATCACCGGCGAGGGTGGAGGCCAGCGAGAGGCTGCAATAGCGGCACAAACCATCGTGATAGCCCAGGGCATTGAGGCCGTCGAGATAGGAGGGCGCCAGCCGCTTGGCCGCAACGACGGAAGCCCACCATTGGTTGCTGACCACCGGAATATCCAGCGCCTGGAAGAGCTCCAGCGGCATGTCGGCCTGAACCAAAGCATAAGGTTTCTGTTTTTCGAAAACGTCGCGCCGGAGATCCGCAAACCAGCCCTTTTGATATTCCGCGGCCATTGCGCTCGATTGCAATTGCTTCTCAGCCACGAGCAAGCCTCTCCACGAAGGCACCAATCGTTTCCTCGCAAGCGCTCCGCACCATCAGGTGCGGAATGGCTCGCTGGTTCAGAAAGGCGCGCAGCCGCGGATAATCCCAGCCGAGCACGTCATCGTCGGGCGGGAGGTAAAAGATCACCCCATCTACCTCCTGCGCCTTCTGGTAAAACCATTCGTCCGCAATGGCCGCCGGAAAAACGCGGGGGCTGGGAGCGTCGAAGTAGTATTTTTCGAAGACGGCTTGGAGCGGATCTTGGATAACTTCGATATCTCGACCGGCGGCCCGCGATCCCCACCAATCGTCTTCCGCGACGACGACGGCGCCACAAGACTCTATTGCCGCGCAGCAATCCGGGTTGTCCTGGGGCGTGCCTTTGATCAGGATGCGCGGACCTGCGAGAGGCGCCCGAGCCTCGATTTCCCGCAGTGCTTCCCTTGCCAGGCGCGCGTATTCCGTGCGATCCATAAAATACCAGGCGCCGATCAGCGCGAGCGCTTCGGATCCCGAGAGCTTTGGGCTGCGACCTTCGCGCATTTGCAATAGAGAGCGAATGGCAGCGCGCGCCCGGTTGCTTTCCTGAATCGCGGCCTGAAGAGCTTCATGCTCGATTGAGCGGCCGCTCATCTGCTCCAGTTGGGTCTGTAACTCGTGCGTTCGTTCCAGGCCGTAATCCTGCGCTTCCGCGGATCGGGTGTGGAGCAAGTTGTACAGAATGGGCCGCGGGCAGCGCTCCGCGCCCTGACGGATCATCTCGCGCAGGTAGAGATAGAGCTTGTGCTCTTGCTCCGAGGTTCGAGGAAGCACTACCGCACTGAGCGCCCCGGCTTCGCCGGACAGCAGGAAATCGAAAACTGCCTTGATGCGCGAGCTGAACACGTCTTCCATGTAGCGGTCCGCCAACGGCGTCGTGGCCTTGCGCGGGCTAAGTAGGAAAGGTTGAAAGCCAGCGGCGCGGACGAGTTCCCAGGGAACGGTGTTGGAAGTGATCCCGACTACCGGCAAACCCGACGGCACGTCGCGACGCTCGTAGACTTCGCGCAACACGCTTCAAATCACCTGCCGCGCTCGGAGGTCTTCGATCCGCTCCGCGGAATAACCAAGCAGTCCGCCGTACACGGCGTCGTTGTGTTCGCCCAAGCCGGGCGGCGGCTGGTCAAATCCGGCTTCGGCGCGCGAGAACTTAATCGGCAGGCCCATTCCGTAAACGTCGTCCACCAGGCCGTACTTGGGATGCGCTAACGGTACGGTCTCGCCGCGAGCAACGACACGCGGATCGCGAACCGCCTCCCGCGGATTTCGTACTTCAGCCGCGGGCACGCCGAACTGGTCGAGAGCTGTGATCACTTCGGAGCTGGTCCTCGTACGGGTGAATGACTCGATGATAGCGTCTAGTTCGCTTACGTTGATGACCCGATCATCGCGGCGCGCGAACC
>JASIGB010000864.1:0-6784 GCA_030045355.1 Bryobacteraceae bacterium | reverse complement strand
GCGGCCCGGGAATCCCGCGATTTTTCGCGTATTTGGGCCTTGCACCCGCGCAGCGAGTGTGCTTATACTGGAGCTTCATGTTCGGCAGCGCCTACAGCTCGTTTCGATTTTGGTACTGGTTTAGCGCCTGAATCGGGGCGAGTGGCGTTGGCTTAGGCAGCACCAAGTTTTCGAACAAGCAACCCACTCGAAAGAGTGGGTTTTTATTTTGAGGAGACCAAGATGATCATCTCGATGAAACTCCACTCGACGAAAGAGGAGATCGACCAGGTGTGCGAGCGCATTCGGGATTTCGGATACAAGATCCACGCCATCGAGGGCGAGGAGCGCGTGGTGATTGCGGCTGTAGGCATCGGCGATACCAGCGCGTGCCTGGAATCTGTGGAGGCCATGCCGCAGGTGGAAAAGGCGGTGCGCATTTCGGCGCCCTATAAGTTTGTGAGCAAGGAGTACCGCTCCGAGCGTACGCGCATCCGCGTGGGCGATTGCGAGATCGGCGGCGACGAGTTCATCGTGATGGCGGGCCCGTGCTCCGTGGAATCGGAAAAGCAGATTATGCAGGCGGCGGAAGGCGTGGCGCGTGGGGGTGCGAAACTGCTGCGGGGCGGGGCGTTCAAGCCGCGCACTTCGCCCTACGATTTTCAGGGTCTGGAAGAAGAAGGGCTGAAACTGCTGGCCAAGGCCAAGCGCGCCACGGGCCTGGGAATCATCACCGAGGTGATGAGCGATCGCGACGTGGACCTGGTGGCCGGCTACGCGGACATCCTGCAAATCGGCGCGCGCAACATGCAAAATTTCGCGCTGCTGAAGACGCTGGGCAAATGCAACCGTCCGGTGCTGCTCAAGCGCGGCATGAGCTCCACCATCAAGGAGTTGCTGATGTCGGCTGAGTACGTGGTGGCGCACGGCAATCCGAACGTGATTCTGTGCGAGCGTGGCATCCGCACGTTTGAAACCGCTACGCGCAACACTTGCGACATCGCGGCCATCGCGGCTCTCAACGAGCTAACTCACCTGCCGGTGATTCTCGATCCCAGCCATGCCACGGGCAAGCGCAGCCTGGTGCCGGCCCTGGCGCGGGCGGGGGTGGCCATCGGCGCCGACGGGCTCATCGTCGAAGTGCACCCGGCGCCGGAGAAGGCGGTGAGTGACGGAGCGCAGTCGCTCGATATTCCGCAGTTCCATCAGATGATGCGTTCGCTGCAGCCGTACATCGAGCTGTGGAAAGAATCGCGCGTAAGCGAAACCGCCGCGGTGGTGTAAGCTGCCTTGTGATGGCGCGTGCTCAGCTCCGATGGCTCTTGGCGGCGACGCTCGCCGTTTGCGCCGTTGCGGGCGGGGCCGGCTTCTATTGGTTTCGGGCGCGAAAGGCGGCTGAACCGTCGGACCTGGTTGCGTATCTTCCTGCCGCCAATGCGACGGTGATTTACATCGACGTGGATGCGTTGCGGCGCTCCGGGATTCTGGGGCAGATCGCCGGCCCCAAGACTGCGGAAGACGCCGATTACCGGCAGTTCGTGGAGGCGACCGAGTTCGACTACAGCCGGGATCTGGACGCGGTTGCGGCGGCCATCAAGGACGGCCGAATTTATTTCGCGTTGCGCGGGCGGTTCCATTGGAGCAATCTGGCGAGTTACGCGGCGCACCAGGGCGGTTCCTGTCACGAGAATTTCTGCGTCGCGCCGGGCAGCCAGCCGAACCGGCGGATTTCGTTTTATCTAGTGAAATCGGGCGTGCTCGGGATGGCGGTTGGTCCGGATGACTTTAGCGCGTATCAAGTGACGCCGAAGGCGGCGCAGGCTACAGTCGCCCGGCCGAACGAGCCGGTGTGGGCCGTGATCCCCTCGGCAGCGCTGCGGAACGCGACCGCACTTCCGGCGGCCGCGCAGGCGGTAGTTCCGGCGCTCCAAGGCGCGGACCAGATCGTTCTGGGCATGGGGACCAATGCCGACCGGAAAATCGAGCTTTCGATTCACGTCACCTGCAAGGATGCAGCAGGAGCGACGGCGCTCGAGGCGCAATTGGAATCCGCCACCAAAACGTTGCGGGATGCCGTGGCGCGGCATCACCAGAACATCGACCCGTCCGATCTGACCGGCCTTCTGATCGCCGGAAACTATCGTCGCGCCGAGCGGCAAGTGTACGGAACGTGGCCCATTCCGAAGGATTTTTTGGACGCAATTGCGGGGAATGTGTACTAGAACCATCGTAACTTCCGCGATTCGCGGCCGGATGCGAAGCTGAGACTGCGTGACGCGTAGGAAACTCCTGTCATTGCTTCCGCTGGCCCTTCCCGCGGCCGGTTGTGCCCCAGCGTATGCTTTCGGCGTAGAGCCGGCCTGGCTGGAGCGCACGCTGACGCGGGTCAAACTGCCGTGCCAGAATCTTACGCGCGGCGTGCGGATTCTGCATTTGTCGGACTTTCACGCTTCGCCGGTAGTTCCATTCTCCTTGATCGAAAACGCCGTCGAACTGGGCCTCGACACCAAGCCCGACATCATCTGTCTCACAGGGGATTTCGTCACCGATGCGACGCCGTTTGATCGCGCGGCCTATGCGAACATCCTGCGCCAACTGCCGGCGGCGGCGCCAACGTTCGCGACCTTGGGTAATCACGACGGAGGACCTTGGGCCGGGTCGCACGGAGGGCTCAAGGATACTGCGTCCATTTGCGCGCTGCTCGCTGCCAGCAATATTCCCGTGCTGCACAATCGGTCGGAGGTGGTGCGGGTGCATGGGCAGTCCCTCCGATTCGCCGGAGCCCCGGATCTGTGGAGCGGCGAAGTGAATGGCGCCGCGGCGTTCGCCGAAGCCTCCGCCAACGATCCGGCCATCGTGCTGGCCCACAATCCCGACACGAAGGACCTGCTCGCGGATTTTCCCTGGGACCTGATGCTCAGCGGGCACACGCACGGCGGCCAGGTTGTTTTGCCGCTGGTAGGCGCGCGCTTCGTCCCGGTGCGCGATAAGCGCTTTATCGCCGGGCTAAAGCCCTGGAAGGGACGCCAGCTTTACATCACACGCGGCGTGGGAAACATCGATGGCGTCCGCGTGAACTGCCGCCCCGAAGTTACGGTGTTGGATTTGGTCAGCTAGGCCGCTTGCTCACGCGCGCGGCTCCGTTTTGTTCGCTCTCTTCCACCATGCGCTTGACGCGATCGAGCTCGTGGCGCAAGCGTTTTTCGCGCAGCGCGATCGAGATCACGTAGCCGATGATGATGAGCCAGGCAGCCGCGAAGCCAAGAAACATGAAGGTGAAGTTTTCCGAAGTCATGGCTTCTCCTAAAACGCGTGCGCATGACGGCGCAGAGCGTCGATCTCCAGCCGCATGCTCTCCTGACGCGTGCGAATCAGAATGAGGGCCGCGGAAAGCATCAATAACGCGAACAGATTCCACCACAGCGGCGCTTCCATGCCGGGCGCCATCCCGCCGCCGCCGCGGATTTCGAGCACCGGACCGGGATGCTGCGTGCGAAACCACTCGATGGATTTCCACACCAGGACGATATCGACGCAAGCGAAGATCGACAGCACGGCCGAAAGGCGGGCGCGCGTGGTGGGATCGTCAATGGCGCGGCGCAGCATGAAATAACCGAAGTAGATCAACAGGCAGACGAAGTACGACGTCAGGCGCGGGTCCCAAGTCCACCAGATGCCCCAGATGATGCGGCCCCAAATGCTGCCGGTGACCAGCGTGATGCAGGCGAAGGCGAGCGAGACTTCGTTGATGGACGCGGCGATCGAATCCAGCTTCAGATCCTTCTTGATCAGATAACCGAGGGCCGAAAACATCCCGATGTAGAACCCGGTGAACGACGTGATGGCCGCCGGAACGTGGAAATAGATGATGCGGAAAATAGCGCCCTGGTTCGCTTCATCGGGAACCTTCAGGAAGATGGTGTGCAGATTCCAAGCCAGAATCAGCCCCGCTATGCCCGCCAAAGTCAAAATGATTTTTTCACGCATGTGGTTGCTACCCCACTAGAACGATTTCTACCAAAGCCAAAGCCAGGATCGTAAAGATCACGTTGAACGCCACCAGTATACGAAACCAGATGAAGTTTTCCGCGAGCTTCCCGTTGGTAATCAAGACGCGGCTCAACTCGATGGCGCCGATGAGCGCGGGCACCAGCATGGGATAGACCAGCGTCGGCAGCATGAGCTCGCGGAGGCGCAAATTGACGGTCATGGCACTGAACATGGTTCCGATAACCGTGATGCCCCAGGAGCCAAGGAGCATGACCACGAATAAGAGGCCCAAGTGCGGCAAACGAACATCATAAAATATCGCAAAGAACGGGAGACTGACGCTTTCCACGATCACGATGAGCACGTAATTGGCCAGACATTTTCCGAAGAACAGCTCGGCCCCGCTGACGGGCGAGGCAAGCAGGGCGTCCAGGCAATCGTTCACCAGCTCGCGCGCGAAACTGCGGTTCAAGATCAGGGTGCCGGCGAAAGCGAAGATCAGCCACAGCAGGCCGCCCGCGATGTCGCGGATCTGTTCAGGTTCGAGATCGAATGCGAAACTGAAGAGCAGCAGGATCACGAGCGCGAACGAAACCGACGCATTCACAGCCTCCTTACTGCGAATTTCCGAGCGCAGATCCTTGGCGGCCACCGCCAGCGTCCGGCGCAGGAACTTCATGCGTCCCCGTAGTGACGATACAGCCAGCCGGGATCTTCCAACATTTCCCAGGTGCGCGGGCCGCGATAGGCGAGTTTGCCGCGATTGATGAGGGCGACGTCGGTGGCCAGCTCCAGCGCCTCGCGAAGCTGGTGCGTGGACATGATGATGGTGCCGCCGCGAGCGAGCGCGGACTTGAGCAATTCGTGGAGCACGGCGATGGCGCGGTCGTCGAGCGCGGTGAACGGCTCATCGAGTAGCAGCAAGGACGGCTCGTGCAGGAAGCAGCGCGCGATGGCCAGGCGCTGGCGCATGCCGCGCGAGAATTCGCGGACCAGCCCGTCGCGCACGCGGTCGAGCCCGGTGCGCTCCAGCCATTCGGTGGCGTGGCGGCGGGAATCCTCGACGCCGTACAGTTCGCCGAACAGCTTCAAATTCTCGAACGCGGAGAGCTCTTCGTAAACCCCGATGCCGTGGCCGAGAATTCCGATACGTTGGCGGGTGGCGCCGGCTCGCGCGTCCTTGCCGAAGAGAGTGACGCGGCCGCGCGCAGCTTTGGACAAACCGCCTAAAATGCGCAGCAGGGTGGTTTTGCCCGCGCCATTGCGGCCGAGCAGCGCGAGGCACGCGCCGCTATCGACGCCGAAGGAGATATCGCGCAGCGCGGGATAGTCGCCGTAATACTTCCAAACGCCTTCGATCGTGACTACGTTCGTCACCGCCATAGGGTACTTGTTCTTACTTGGGCGCACTCGCCACGCGGATGCCGAGCTCGCGCAGCACGCGATCGGAAACGGGCGCGGGCGCGTCGGACATCAGATCCGTTCCCCGCGCGGTCTTGGGGAAAGGGATCACTTCACGGATGGAGTTTTCCCCCGCCAGGATCATTACTAAGCGGTCGAGGCCTAGCGCGATTCCGCCATGCGGCGGCGCGCCATATTGCAAGGCTTCCAGCAGGAATCCGAAGCGCTCCTTGGCTTCTTCTTCCGAGTATCCGAGCGCGGAAAAAACCTTGGACTGCACGTCACGCCGGTGAATACGAATGGAGCCTGAGCCAAGCTCGGTGCCGTTCAGAACCACGTCGTACGATTTGGCGCGGCAGCGCGCGGGATCGCTCGTCAGTTTCTCGATGTCTTCATCATGCACCGAAGTGAAGGGATGGTGCGCCGCGTTCCAGCGATTCTCTTCTTCGTCCCATTCGAACATCGGGAAGTCGACCACCCAGAGCGGTTTGAAATTCATGGGGTCGAGCAGTTTGTGCCGGTCATTATATTTTTGGCCAGCGAACAAGCGGAGCTGACCGCAAGCTTGATAGAACGTCTCTTCGGGACGATGGCCCTGCGGAGGCCCAGGCCATCCGGCGATCAGCAGCAGATCGTCTTCCGCCGCGCCCGAGGCCGCACGCGCCTGTTCCACAAGGCCGGCATCCAACTTCTTGAGATCGTCATACACGCGCAGGCCGCGCTCAGTTCCGAATTCTTTCAGCTCGTCGCGTTCCTTGCGGCTGAGCGCGCCGGTTTTCGGAATGTGGAGAGCGACGGGCGGAAATGTTACGCCGAGCAGGAGCTGCCAGCTTTCGTCGAGCGCGTGAAAAGGCGGCAAGCGCAGATCGGGTTTATCGATGCCGTAGGAACGCATGGCCTGTGCGTAGGTCATGCGCGGGAAATCTTGGGGAATCGGGAACCCGGCCACTTCGAACACGCGCTTGAGCATCGGCTCAACAACGTCGTAAATGGTCTCCTGCTGTGGGAACGACATCTCGAGATCGATTTGCGTGAATTCGGGCTGGCGGTCCGCGCGCAAATCCTCATCGCGGAAGCAACGCACGATCTGGAAATATTTTTCGTAGCCGCTCACCATCAGAAGTTGTTTGAAAATTTGCGGCGATTGCGGCAGCGCATAGAACGAACCGGGCTGTACGCGGCTGGGAACCAGATAATCGCGCGCGCCTTCGGGCGTCGAGCGGCCCATAAATGGCGTCTCGATTTCAAGAAAACCCCGGCTGTACAAAAACTCGCGCACCGCGAAGCTGATCTTCGAGCGCAGGATGATGTTGCGCTGCATGTGCGGGCGGCGGAGATCGACGTAGCGATACTTCAGGCGGGCGTCTTCCTTGACGTCCACGGTTTCTTCCATGGGGAACGGAGGCGTCCGCGA
>JASIGB010000863.1:0-3863 GCA_030045355.1 Bryobacteraceae bacterium | reverse complement strand
ACGGTGGCGCAGTACAAGGCCGGAACCGCGAATTACCTCCAAGTGGAAACCCAGCAGACCGTATTGTTCTCCGAACAAGAGGCCCTGGTGAATCTCCTGATCCGCCGCATGGTGTCGAGCGTCCTGCTGGTACAGGCGCTGGGCGGCGGTTGGGATTCTTCACAGTTGCCGCCCATCGATACGCTGACGGCTAGCGATAAGGCCACTCGCAACTAGGCAATCGCTAAAAGCTCATCTTGTCTTTCGCTGCCTCGATCTTCCTGCCGTCCACACCGTAGATGGTCAGCAGATCGCCCCAGGCGTGATAATCGCCGTGCCGATCGCGGTACTTCACCACGGCTTCGGCTTCCGCCTCGGTGAGCGAGAGCCCCGCCGCGATCTCCTGGGCCGTGGCTTTGTTCACGTTGACCTTGGTGGTGTCTTCGACTTTGGGGAAGTGCGCGAAGAGATAATCGGCTATCGCATCGAGCTCCGCCGGCGTGGCTTGCGCGCCCCGCTCGGCCATGCGCTGCACGATGGCGTGGTATTCGTCCTTCGTAAAACGATAAGCCGTGAGCTCGTCCGCTTTGTGGCAGCCGATACAGGCGCGCTGGATCAAGTCCTTGCCCTTGCCATCCGGCAAATCGCTGGCCTGGGTTTTGACTGACAGCATGCCCGCGCAAAGGATCAGGCACGCTGTCAGCTTCAAGCGGTTACTCCCAATTACCGGTGAAACCGCCCTTCGAGCACGGCCTTGGCAAGAATATGTCCTTGCATGGCATCCAGAACCTGGTCGCGAGTCGCATCGGGTCCGAGGTCGAGTTTGGTGTCGAGGGCGAAAAGCTCAAACGTGTAGTGGTGATAGGGCCCCGCTGCTCCGGCGCCTGGTCCCATGTATCCCACGCCGCCGCGCAGATTCTTTGCGTTGATGGCGCCGTCTTCGAGCTTGGCTTCCGCGGGCACGCCGCCGGGAAGGCCGGTCGCGGTGCCGGGAATGTTGAAGATCATCCAATGCAGCACGTCGCCGGTCTTGCGCTGGATGGCAACGTCGGGATCGTGGAGGATGATCGCGAAGCTCATGGTCCCCGGCGGCACGTGCGTCCAGTCCAATTTCGGCGACTTGGCGTCCGGGACGGCTTGCGTAAATTGATTGGGAATGACGCCGCCGTCTTCAAAATCGGGCGACGTGAGAGTCAAGCCGGGTCCGCTGGGACCCTTTTGCTGCGCGAAGCCCGTACCGAGGGCCGCCGCCAGGAACGTGACTGCAACAGTGAGTGTTCTCATGCGTGTTTCTCCTTGGATGTATCAGCATACCAGGAAGACGATGCCGTTTGCGCCCCCGTAATCGACTTCGCCATCAACTTTTGGATCTCCTCACGGCCCACCGCAAGCTGGCTCTGGATGCGCCCATCGGCGCCCACCAGCACCGCGGCCGGCGTCGAGATCGCGCCATAGGCGTCGGAAATTTCGAATTCCTGCTGGAGCAACACCCGCGACATTTCTATACCGTTCTGTTTCGCAAGCTTTTCCGTTTCCGCGCCGCTGACCACGATCAGGTTCAACGCTCCACCGTATTCGCGCGACCAGCGGCCCAGATACGGCCAAAGCGCGCGGCAGGACTCACAGTGAGGGCTGGAAAAAACCAGGAGATTAGCTTTGGCGGATTCAAGCAACGAGTGCAGGGAATGCGGCTGTCCCTCCAGATCCGGAAGCCTGAACGCCGGCGCGAGCGTTCCGACCGGCCAGCCGGTTCCTGCCTCGATGATCTTCTGCAGCGCCGGATCGCGCGGCCGAGGTTGCGGAGCAGGCGCCCGCGGGCGCGGCGGAGGCTTTGGAGCCGGAGCGCTCAGCGTCACGGCTTCCTCCTCCTCGCCCCAATCAAACAGAGGACCTTCCACTGCGGCTGCCTTTACTTCCTCGCCACCTCTCTGCCGTAAGGCGCGCCAGAACAGGAAGCACAGAATAAGAGCCGCGACCAAAAACAGCCGCTGCTCGTCTTCACCGGCGGCTCGAATATGTTGCCAGGCCGAAGGACCCACGTGTGCCGGCCCCCTCCAGACCAGCCAACCCGCTAGCGCAACCAGCACGCCGTTGCGGATCAGAGTCGACCGGCCGACCGGCGCAGAGTGCAATTGGCCGAAGCAGCGGCAATCCGGCTTACGGCCGCGCACCATGGCAGCCACGATCCCGAGGATGAATATGCCGAGCAACGCCAGCGCGCCGCAGGCTCCATACCAAGCGGACGCCACCGGGACAAGCGCGATGGCGACTCCCGCCTCAACAACTGGCAGGACCAACGCGACAAATGCTGCGACGGCGCGCGGTAGGCCGAATTCAGTGAAGGCTTTCGTGGTTCCTTGGGGGTCGGCGTACTTCGCGACGCCCGCCAGAAGAAACACGGCGGCGAGCAAAAGTCTTCCTGTCAGAAGAGCGAGTTCCACGTTTGCGCCGGCTCCATTGTCAAGTATACGCCCTCGGCGCAAGATTCTTATTTATACCTTATCATTCCCTATTGTGATCTATGTATACATTCTGTATGATACTTTTAGGTAATGAACGAGGATCTATACTCCGTTGAGCAAGTGGCTGAGCTTCTCGGCCTCCATGTGAAAACCGTGCGCCAATACGTGCGCGAGGGGCGGTTGAAGGCCGTCCGGATCGGCAAACAGTATCGCATTGCAGGCGAGGATTTGGCAGCGTTGACCGGGCGTCCAGCGGCCTCCTTTCGGCCTGAGCCGGTGCGGCGCGAGCGTCACGTTGAGGTTTCGAGCATCGTGGAAATCGATGCCATCAGCCCTGAGTCGGCGAACCGCCTGACGGTCGCGATTATGGGCAGCGCCCAGGGCATTCGTGTGGAAGCCATTTACAATCGCGAGCGCGGGCACCTAAAGATCATTCTGGTGGGGGACATGGAGAAGAACGCTGCGTACTTCAAGATGATCGCCACCATTCTGGAGGCTGAAAAGTGAAAGGCGTGTGGAAGTCGGCCGAGAGCGCGCTGTCCACAAGCGCCATTTCGAAATCCTGAAACCGGCCGGTGCCCAACCGGTAGCTTCGCGTGTCCACGCGCGAACGCGAAACGTTTGTGATTGATGCTAGCGGCGCGTGCGGCGCGGAAAGCGTCCCGCCGTTGCTGCTTCTGCACGGAAGCGTCGCCAATTCGGCCATGTGGATGGGCGACGTGGCGGCCTGGGCGCCGCATTTCCGGATTTTCGCCGTGGACATCATCGGCGATGCGGGCCTGAGCGCGCCTTCGCGTCCGCCGCTTGCCTGCGACGCTCACGCGCTGTGACTGGACGATGTGATGCAGGCATTGGGGCTCGCACGCGCGTCATTGGTGGGAATCTCGCTGGGCGGATGGCTGGCGTTCGACTACGCCACGCGCCGGCCGGAGCGCGTGGACGCCGTCGTCGCGATGTGCCCCGCGGGCATCGGACGCCAGAAGCCCGGCATCATTTTCAAAACCGTCCCACCGCAGTTGATGGGCCGGTGGGGCAAACGCAAGGTGGCCGAGCTGGTGCTGGGACCCGCGCCGGGAAGTCCGACGCCCGCACAGCAATATTTCCTGCTCATCCACAAACATTTCCGCGTTCGCATGGTGAAGCTTCCCGTCTTCCACGATCAGGCGCTACAGCGGCTCAACATGCGGGTGCTGGCGATCGTGGGCGGAAAGGACGTGCTGTTCGATTCGGCAGAGACCAAGCAGCGTCTCGAGCGCAACGTCCCGCACGCCGCAATCCGTTATCTTCCCGAAGCCCTGCATTACATTCCCGGCCAAACGCAGCCCATCCTCGAATTCTTGTGCCGCGCGCTTGCCGTAACAAATTTGACCCATAATGGGCATTAGTGCAACGGTCTCTATTTCTTTTGGCGACTGCCGGTAT
>JASIGB010000862.1:0-3093 GCA_030045355.1 Bryobacteraceae bacterium | reverse complement strand
CTGGCTTCGACGCGTTTTCCATGGACATGACGGGCTACGGGCGATCCACGCGCCCGACGCCGATGAACGACCCGTGCAATCTCTCGCGCGAGCAGCAGGCCGGGTTTATTCCTGGACTGATTCCCGCGGCTTGTTCGCCCAGCTATCCACATCCGCTCACCACCATCGCGTCGGACTGGAACGATCTCGAGGCGGTGATCGATTATGTGCGCGCGCTGCGCCATGTCGATAAAGTCAGTCTGCTCGCGTGGTCGCTCGGGGGCCCGCGCGCGGCCGGATATACGGCGCGGCATCCCGAACATGTGAGTCAACTGGTGCTGCTGGCCCCGGCTTACCGTCGCGACGGGCCTTCCGACCCGCCGGCACAGTTGCCCGCCGACGGCACCACGATGACCACGCAATCCCGAGACGAATTGGCCGCACTCTGGGCTCGCCAGACCGGCTGCTCGGATCAAGTAGATCCAGCCGCCGCCGACTCGGTCTGGTCGCAGATGATGGCGTCCGATCCCGTGGGAGCCACCTGGGGTACGGGCGTGCGGCGCGCACCGCAAGTCACGGCGTGGGGCTGGAACCAGGCGGTCGTCTCGACAAGCCGTACGCCGACCCTGATGGTCACTGGCCAATACGACCGGCAAGTTCCCTCCGAGCGCGTGCGCGAGCTCTATGCCGACTTGGGCGCCGAGCGGAAAGTATTTATCGATCTGGCTTGCTCCTCCCACAATGCGATGTGGGAGAAAAATCACCGGCTGCTGTTTCAAGCCTCGGTGGAATGGCTGACCAAGGGAACGGTGAACGGTTTGCAGCAGGGCATGCTGAAGCTGGGATACTAATGTTTCCAGCCTATGCGCGACCCTACACGCCTATCCCAACGTTTCCTCGCGGCGCCGCTTTGCCTGATTCTCGCCTCAGCGCCGCTGATGCCCGCCGATTCACCGGCGCTCGCAGGCTTCTCCGCCGACGCCGCCCGCGCTGAACGCAACGCCGAAAGCCAGTTCCGTGCAATCCCGGATCGAGCGAATTTGCGCGCCTACATGCAGCGCCTTTCCGCCCGTCCGCACCACGTCGGATCGCCGTACGACAAAGAAAACGCCGAATGGATGCTCGGGAAATTCAAGGAGTGGGGTTGGGACGCGCAGATCGAAAACTATTACGTGCTGTTTCCAACGCCGAAGGAACGCCTGCTCGAAATGACGGAGCCGTCGCGCTTCACCGCCAAGCTCCAGGAACCCACGGTCGCCGTCGACCCCACCTCTTCGCAGCATGACGAGCAGTTGCCGTCTTACAACGCCTACTCCATCGACGGCGACGTAACGGCGCCACTGGTGTACGTCAATTACGGCTCGCAGGACGATTACAAGGAGCTCGAGCGCTTAGGCGTTTCGGTGAAAGGCGCGATCGTGATCGCGCGCTACGGCGCCACCTGGCGTGGAATCAAGCCGAAACTCGCGGCCGAGCACGGCGCGTTGGGCTGCCTCATTTATTCCGATCCCGCCGACGACGGCTACGTGCAAGGCCAAACGTATCCTGCTGGTCCGTTTCGTCCGCCCGACGGCGTGCAACGCGGAAGCGTGATGGACATGCCTGTATACCCGGGCGATCCGCTGACGCCGGGTGTGGGCGCGACCAGGGACGCCAAACGTCTGAAGCTGAGCGAAGTCACGACGCTGACCAAAATTCCGACGCTACCCATTTCTTACGCCGATGCGCAGCCGCTGCTGGCCGCGATCACCGGGCCCGTGGCGCCCGAGCGTTGGCGCGGCGGCCTTCCGATTACCTATCGCGTCGGCCCGGGTGCGTCCAAAGTGCATCTGAAAGTCAGCTTCAATTGGGACACCAAGACGCTGTACGACGTGATCGCGCGCATTCCCGGATCAACATATCCGGATGAGTGGATCGTCCGCGGCAATCATCACGACGCGTGGGTGAACGGCGCCGAAGATCCGCTCGCGGGAACGGTGGCGCTGCTCGAAGAAGCTCGTGCCCTGGGCACACTGGCTCGTCAAGGCTGGCGGCCGAAGCGCACCATCGTCTATTGCGTGTGGGACGGCGAAGAAGAAGGATTGCTAGGTTCCACCGAATGGGCTGAAGATCACGCCGCGGATTTGGAGCGCAAGGCCGCGGTGTACATCAACTCCGACGGAAACGGCCGTGGATACCTGAACGCATCCGGTTCGCACACGCTCGAAAAATTCATCAACAGCGTCGCAAAAGACGTCAAGGATCCTGAAACGGGTTTGAGCGTGTGGAAGCGGATGCAGATGCGGCGCATCAAAGGTCCCGACGCGCCCGGTGCGCCGGCACCCTCCGCGCAGGATCGGCAGGAAGCGCGGCAGCGCCCGGACCTACGCATCGCCGCTCTTGGTTCCGGCTCCGATTATTCACCCTTCATCGATCATTTGGGCATTGCGTCGCTCAACTTGGGATTTGGCGGCGAAGACCAGGGCGGGATTTATCATTCCGTGTACGACGACTTTTACTGGTACACGCATTTTTCGGATACCGACTTCAGCTACGGCCGTGCGCTCGCCGAGACCATCGGCGTTGCGGTTCTGCGGTTGGCCGATGCCGAAATCATTCCGTTCGATTTTTCCGATTTTACCGATACCATCCGGCGCTACGTCGACGAAATCGAGCGGCTGGACCAAACGCAGCGCGCGGACATTATCGAGCGCAATCGCGAGATCGACGACGGCGTATTCGCGGCCACCGACGATCCTCGCCGTCCCACGGTCGCGCCGGCCAAGGAGCCCGTGCCTCCGTTTCTCAATCTCGCGCCGCTGCGCAATGGCCTGGCGGCGCTCGAGCGATCGAGTGAGCAGTACGACAAAGCGCTGGCGCACGCGATGGAAGACGGCGGCGCCGGGATCGCGCATGTGGCTCTGCCCACGCTCAACAGCGAATTGATCGCGGTGGAACGGGCCCTCACACTCCCTGACGGTCTCCCCGGCCGGCCGTGGTACCGGAATCAGATTTACGCGCCCGGGCTTTACACCGGATACGGCGTCAAGACGTTGCCGGGCGTACGCGAAAGCATCGAGGAAAAACAGTGGCCGCTGGCCGAACAGCAGGCCGTCCGCGTGGGTAATGTGCTGG
>JASIGB010000861.1:0-4058 GCA_030045355.1 Bryobacteraceae bacterium | reverse complement strand
AAACGGACCAGGACGGCGTTGGCCGGAAGGTCGGAATTCCGTATAGAGCCAATCCTGAGACATGTCCAGTCCGCACGGCTCAAGAGTGGATTGAGCAGGCCGCGCTATCGAGCGGCGGACTATTCCGGGCGATCAATCGGCATGGGCAGGTGCAAGCGGGGCGGTTGACCGGCATCGACGTGGCCCGTGTGGTGAAGAAACTGGCCCAACGTGCCGGACTCGATCCCACGCGTTTTGCCGGACCTTCTTCCGTGCCGGTCACGCCACATCCGCTGCAATTGCTGGGGCGTCTGAGCGGTCGATCATGAACCAAACCGGGCATAGGTCCGTAGAGATGGTCCGGCGGTACATTCGGGACGGAAGTTTGTTTCGGGAGAATAGTGCGGGGAAATTGGGCTTGTAGCTCTGCCTCTTGGCGATAGCGGCGGTTTTACTGTCGGGCAAACCTGCGCCAAAATGATCGTGCCAACGCCACACCTGCGAGAAGCACGCACGTCACTAGCAGTGGCGAAGGTTCGGGTGTACTGATGGCATCAACAGCATCGATGGTGTACGTCGATCCTGGAGTGTCCAGCGAGAGAAAGACATTTACGATATTCACGTCACCCAGGTTTCCTCCGCTTCCCAAAACATCGGTCGGAGTCCCTGTCAGCGGAAGGAGCACGTCCTGATAGCTAGAGCTTCCCGAGAATGTCGCGCTGTAGTTATCACCGTTGCAGGTGCTGGAGCCACTTGTAATGGAAGTACACAAACCGGCGGTGAGGGTTCCTCCCGAATCCGATTGGATCTGCACCAGTATCGAATCGCCGACCAAGTTCAGGTTCAAATCATCTGTCGAGAGGTTGCCCCAAGTCATTCCTTCGAACGCATCGATCCCGGCTCCGAAGGTTCCGGTGATCGCGCCAGCCGGTGGATTGGAGTTCATTGTACTTACCGAACTGCCGGTGCCATCGGAACTGAGGATAATAATGTAATCCTCGCGAACCCCGCCGATGGAAACTGGACACGCGATGACATTATCATTGAAGCCGGTTGCTCCGGTCAGGCTAACGCTATCCGGGCAACTGAAGTTGTCAATGACGACGGTGGACCCGTAGGCCGACAGAGCCGCTACGAGAAAAGTCGCCAACAAAAATCCGGTGCGTAATCTCATGAAACCTCCGGCGCTTGGAATGGTTTCAGACATTCTACAAGAAGTACCGGCGAGAGAGGCCGCGCTTTTGGGGCGACAAACTCACGGTTTCGTACTGCTGGTACCAGAAGCAGATTGCCCTAAAGGGCAGCTCTGGAGTCCAAAGTGTTTCGATGTCGCGACGGGAGCTTGCTCCGCGAGAACTCGGCGGGGAAGTTGGGGTTGTAATCGCTGTAAACTTTCCGGGCCGCCAAACCTCAGTGACCGATCCCTGAATCCGCATGTATCGCTGCGAGCCTAATCGGGGTGAGGTGCGGTTATTTCCGTCCGTGCGGACGTACGAAACTCATAGCGTTCTATACGGATCGCAGCTTGAATCTCCCCGCCGCTTCCCGCGCGAACGACTTCACCAATGACCACAAGTTTCAATCCGGCTCGCTCGTTTAGCTTGACTGGCCATTGCACCTGCACCTCCACTTTTCGTCCAGGAGCCAAAACGCGATCAGTAACGAACAACATACCGCCACTGCTCATGTTCACGGTTTTGCCGTGTCCAATTTCCCAAGTGCCTTGACCCAAGATGCGATATTGGAGCACACACGATATCGGGAAGCGCCGAGCTGAGCGGCGATCTTCGTGGCCGGGTTCGCGATTCCGTGGCAACACATCATAATTCTTGCCTTCGCACTTGGCGGGCCCATGAACCTTGTGTACTGGGACCGTATGACTCTTGTACTGAGAAGGTCACGGTGTTCTGAAACACCCCGGTCCTCCAACCTGTGTAGGCGTCGAAAACTGTGCCCATTTTTGTGCCCCCTCCCTGCATAGATGGGGCGTTATCGGCTTCTACGGGAAGTTTCTAAACTACTGATAACGCTCTAAGTAGCACTGGGTCGAAATTGGTCGAAAATGGGACGGGCAGATTTTAAGTCCCTTGCGTCTGCCGATTTCGCCACCCGGGCATGTTGATTCTAAGCAATTTCTTCTAGGGTTCTGCCGGGGCCTCCTGCACTGTGCCCGCTTTTGTGCCCCCCTCTTGCACTTTGGCCGCGTTAAGAGCCTCCAGGCGGCTTACAGCATTCTCCGTTGATTCCGAGGAGGGATGAACTATACCGCTGCGAGACAGTGATGGTGCTGTGGCCCATGAGTCTCATTATAGTGAAGGCGTCGGCCCCAGCTTCGCCTAACCGTGTTCCGAACGTGTGGCGAAGGGAATGAAACACAAAGTCCTTCGGAAGGTTTAGGGATTCCCTCACTGCGGCGTGTTGTTGATTAAGCCAAGTTTGGTAAAGTTGCGATTCATCTGGCTTATGGAAGACGTAGCCGTCCTTCACGGGAGATTGGGCCTTGAAAATCTCTGCGGCCCGGTCCGTCAGGGGAACGTGCCATGTAGTTGAATTCTTCGCGTTCTTCGCCTGAACCGTTAGGTTGACTTCGATACTCTGAACTGGGATCTTCCGCACTTTCGGTGCAGCTCATGGGGCCATGGCCCGGTACGGCAGCACTCGTGCGCGGAGTAGCTGGAATCCGGCGCGTCCATACATTTGGCGCTTGATGGCCTTTAGCCGGTTGATCTGTCCTTCGGTCTGGCCATTGCTCCAGGGAGTTTCCACAGCCGCGAGGACTGCCTGAAAGTCTTTCCTTAGGCCATAGGCAAATCGAATGAGCGGACCGATACCGGATTGCGCCGCAACACGAACCCAGTGCACCATGCCATCTCGGTCCTTGCTGGCAATGGCATCCCGAAAATCCAATGCGAGCACCCGCAGGGATTGGAATGTCGGACAGTTCGCCGCGACCCGCTCCAACAAGATCTTCTGTTGGTCCGAAAGCTGTTCTGAGGGTTTGCAGGCTAATATAGCGGCATGTTTCGGTGCGACGTGGTCTGGTTTCTTTCTGGGCGGCGTGGAATCCGATTTATGCCGCCAACCAGCGACGTGATGGGAAACCATCTGGCGACAACCGCGATACCCCTGAGCCCGGATCTCCTGAAACTATCGCGTGGCCTTGTGGCAACCTTCTTTCCAGCGCCGCTGTAGATAGTCGTGAAAGTCCCGTACATGGCTTTTCCTTCCAACCGGCGGCTTGCGTTCGGGAAATCGACCGGCTCGCAGCCAGCGTCTCACGGTCTTACGCTGAATGCCCAGTTCGGTGCTGATGGCGCGCTGCGTATAGCCGCGTTGATGAAGCTCGACCACGCGCTGATAACCTTGCAGTCGGCGATCGCGGCGCTGCTGTTTTTGTCGTTCCGCGACCGTGGGAGGCCCTTGCTGTTCTGGCGGCGCCGGGATTGCCACCGAAGCGACCGGCGCCTCGCAGGGAAGCTGAAGTTCAGCGCTTCGTTCCTCCAGAGCCCGTTCGACTGCCGACGACAGGTTCATGATCAAGTGAAATCGATCCGCGACCTGAAACGCCCGCTAGTCGATTCAGTAGCCGGCTGCCGGCGAGTCCACCCGCCGTATAACCGATCAGCCGGACGATTTCACCAAGCCGAACGGTCCAGCGCGCACGCGACCGCGCCACCCCCGGCATCGGTTCAGCGAACACCTTTCTGGCGCACTCCCGGTTGTGGCAGCGGAAACGCCGGGCCTTCAGTCGAATCTCGACTTCGCAACCTTGCCAGGGAAGATCTTTCAAACGGCGCTGGTAGGTACTATGGCGGCTGCGAGAGGTCTTGCCACAGGCCGAGCAGCAAGGAAAGCCCTGAACGTGAACGGTCAGCAGGAAACGACCGTCCACGCGCTCGACACTATCGAGAATCAACGATGGGCATGGCAAGACAACTTGTGAATGGCTCGGGGGAGGTGCCATTGCAAGTCGAGCATAAAACAAGAAGCAATAGAAATGTCTTGGACCATTTTGGCCGCGCTAGCCTGCACACGCACTCTCGCGAAGACGCGGAACGGCTGGAAGCCACAGCGAAACG
>JASIGB010000860.1:0-5343 GCA_030045355.1 Bryobacteraceae bacterium | reverse complement strand
TTGTGACAATCGATGAACCCCGGCACGATGGTCATTTGCTTGGCGTCGTATTGTTCGGTTCCTTTGCCGGTCAGTCCCCGAATATCGGCCGTGCTGCCGACCGCGATGAAGCGGCCATTCTTGACCGCGAACGCTTCCGCGCGCGGCCGAGCGGAATCCACCGTGTAGACTTGCGCGTTGTAAACCACGAGATCGGCGACCGGGCCATCGGCGGCGCGGGCCGCCGGGATCCAGGGCATGCCCGAAAATCCGGCGAGGCCGGCGCCGGCCCCCACTCCTAACAATCCAAGAAATTCTCTGCGGCTGCGCTGGCGATGCATGCTAGTTTATCCAATCGAAGACAACTGTTCCCCCACGGCGCGATATGCTTGGTCGATGGCTTGATCGGTGTATGCGGCCGCCGCCGCGTCCGAGTTGGCGATGGAGATTCGGCCGAACTGTTTCCGGCCGATTTCGCAGGGTGATTGGCCCTGGGGCCACTCGGGATCCCAAAGGTAGTTGTATTCGTAAGCGTAGCCATGCGGCCAACGATTCACCGTGATGGCATCGATATCGGCTGCCGGATCGAAGCCGCCCGGCCCCGCGATGCGCGCAAACTGGTCGCGGATGTTGCGCTCGAACACGGAGAACGGCGTCGCGAGCAGATCGGCGTGTCCGATGCGCTGCTGCTCCCGCGCGGAAAGACCGGGTTTGCAGGGTGTCCGCAGCATTCGCGCGAGGATCGGCTGATCGGGCGAGATCCGGGGCCGGTATTCGCCGATATCAGTCGGCTGCTCCAAGTTCAAGTTCGAATGGTACATCCCCGGCGATTGCGCGCCGCGCAGCCCCAGTTTCTGGAATGCCTTCCAATTGCGCAGCGCGACCACTGTGTACACCAATGGCACCTTCACTCCATATCGCAAAACCTCGCGCTGAGCGGCGGGAAGTTCGGGACACAGATACGGGATCATCATGTTCCAGCACGCTAGAATAGCGGTTTTAGCGCGCACCGAATACATCTGTTTCTCGCGGCCATAGACGATTTCAACTTCCTTGGCGTTGGCGGGATCTCCCGCATGCCGGGCGCGCAAGCAGGTGCTCGAAAGGCGAATGCGCACGGGAGAATCGGGCCGGTCCAAGCGGCTGTAATCGACATCGGCCAGAATGCTGTCTTCCACGGTATGGCCAGGAAGCGCGCCCGGAATCAGCGATCGAACCAGCAGACGTGCGATAGTGGCGTTGCCGTCCGGGAAGTGATAATCGTACGGCTGCTTGGGAATGTGCTCGCCGAGCGCGGTGAAGCTCAAACGGCGATAAGGCCCTGGTTTGAGGTTCATGCCCTGGAATCCGGGCGCGTTTGGCCATAGCTCCAGCGCCCCCACCGCGTCGATGCCAACGCCGTAAAGTCCGTGCGTGCGAGCCTGATAAAACGGAATCACGTCGGGATGGACTTTCACAAGGTTCAGCAGGAAATCCTTGTAGCTCATCCGCGAAAGCCGGTCCTTTTTCTCGTCATCGGAGAGGCCAGCGAGGTAATCGATGCGCTCTTCCTGAAGACGAAGCAGGTCGGCCTGCGCCTGTTCGGAAAGTGGCGTCTTGGCGAGGAAATCCTTCCACCTGGGTCCGGATGCGCCGCGCCTGGACCCTGGAAGTCCTACCACGAGACGATCTACGCCGAACGTTTCCTTATCGAAGAAGAAGCCGTTCTGCAGAGCAGCGAGCGTGGAACGATCCGTAATCTTTTCCGAATTCGCGGCGAGCGTTACCGGATCGATTCCGAGTTCGGTGAGCAGCCCGCGTGCGACAGGACTGTAATCGAACGGTGATTCAATGGCCAGCGTGCCGCCGTTGCAGATGAAGAGACGGCTGCGGGGGCGGAACTCATTTCGTTTGGCATGGCCGCCGAAATCATCGTGGTTATCTAGGATCAAGATCTTGGCCGGCGAGCCGGAGCGCGCCCGATAGAAATACGCCGCCGCCAAGCCGCTGATCCCGCCACCGACCACAACCAAGTCGTAGGTTTCGTGCGTGTCCTCGGGCGTTCCGGCCTTCTTGAAAACGTTTCCATCGCGGAGGGCGTGCGCGTAGTCATAGGAGCCGTCGTGGCTCCCGCGCATGCCGGTAAGCTTCGGCGGATCGTACCCGATCCCATCCTGTTGAGCACCTGCCGCGGATGCCGTCCGCGCGCCCCCGATACTCGCGGCGGTTACGGCCACCGCGATGCCGTCGATGAAATCGCGGCGCGTGATCTTACTGTTCATCCCGAGTTCGCGATCGCGCTGCGGATTGGACGGCAGTTCGGTCATAATACTGTTCCAGTGTAGGCCGCGAAACCCGCCCCACGCCGCGCTAACGGTGAGCGAATATTCATGCGAGTGATCGTAGCACTCTTGAGGTGTTGGGGGGTGAACCGGGTTGGTGTTTCCAGCGAATGACGGTAAAGCCGCCGCCCTTTGCAAGGCAATCATTCACCCGAACGCGGTCTCATGTTCGTGGTTTCCAAGGAGCGGCTCGCAACTCGAGATCACGATGCCGACGGGCCACTTTCAACAAGCCGAGTCCCACCGTTCCCTAGTTCTTGCTCGATGCCCGGCACATTGACCCGTTTCACATCGCGCACGTACTTGGTGCGCTTCAAAACTTCAAGCACTTCGGGGCGGTGGAGCCGGTTACTCTCCAGCGGTGCGGGCAGGACTGGTCAACCCAACGTTTTCCCATAGCCGCAGGATGAACGAGCTCACGCCCACAATGCGTGCCGTCTGGCTGATGGTGAGATGCCTCGCTCGCGCGGTATCAGGGTTGTTGCTTTGCGGCATGTTGCGCCCCCGCCTCGCACCGATCGATTGCTGTAACCGCTGTGTGAAGAAATCGGGGGAGCTTGACAACATTGTACTTTTAGTGCAATCTTACACAAATCCAGCGGTTGAGTCTGGGAGGTCCACTTGACGGCACAGGATCGTGCGCTGGGAATGCACCGGAAAATCAGCCGGCGCGATTTCGTGAACGGAGCGAGCGTCGCGACGGGAGCGGGTCTGTGGCCGCGCTGGGCGATGGCGCAGGAGTTTGCGCCCGAACAATCGCCGGACTACTATCCGCCCGCGCGCACCGGCATGCGCGGCGATCATCCCGGGTCCTTCGAAGTTGCCCATCAGTTGCGCGATACGCGCCAAGTGGACCTGTCCGCTGTGGCGCACACCAATGAAACCTATGACCTGGTGATCGTCGGCGGCGGCATCAGCGGGCTGGGTGCGGCGTACTACTTCCTTACGAATGCCGGGCGCAACGCGCGAGTGTTGATCCTCGACAACCATGACGATTTCGGTGGGCACGCCAAACGCAACGAATTCCGTTATAACGGCCGCCTGCTGGCCATCAACGGCGGAACGCTGAACATCGAAGCGCCGCAGCGCTACAACGAAGCCGCGAAGTCGCTGCTGTTCAACATTGGCATCGATCTCGATCTCTTTCAAACCGAGAACGCGACAAACCACAACCTGTATCGATCGCTCGGCCTGGGGCGGGGCCAATTTTTCGATAAGGAGACCTGGGGCGCGGATCGCTTGGTGGTGCGCCCGGCGTCTGACGCCAGGCTGGGCGCCTTGGGCCAATACACTGGGGAATTTCTCGGGAAAACGCCGCTCTCGGAACAAGCGCGCCAGGACATGCTGCGCTTGTACCATCCGAACCAACCGGATTATCTCGAAGGAATGGCCTCGGCCGACAAGAAATTCCGTCTGGCGAAGATGAGCTACCAGGATTACTTGCTGCACGTCGCCAAAGTGGATTCACAGGTGCTCTGGTTCTTCCGCCATTTCGGTGAAGATGTGTTCTGCGTCGGCGCCGATGCCACTCCGGCGCTATTCGCCTGGCAGATGGGCCAGCCCGGATTCGCGGGGCTGAAACTCGATCCCACGCCCGAAGGCGTGCTCGCGGAATTGCCCGGCGTCCAACACGGCCGGCAGAAGGAAGGGGGCGGCGCAGCTGTGCATTTTCCCGATGGCAACGCCACGGTCGCCCGGCTTCTCGTGCGCTGGCTGATTCCCGATGCAGTGCCAGGCAAGACCATGGAAGACGTCGGTGCGGCGCGGATCAATTATGCGCTGCTCGACCGTCCTGGCCAGCCCGCACGTATCCGCTTGAACAGCACGGTGCTGAACGTTCGGCACGCGGGCGACCCCGCAAACGCAGGTGAGGTAGTGATCAGCTACAGCCGCGGCGGGAAGATGTACGACGTGCGCGCGAAAGGCTGCGTGATGGCCTGCTGGAACATGTTCATCCCTTATCTCATCCCCGATCTTCCGGCGGCGCAAAAGGAAGCTCTGGCATATGGAGTGAAAGGACCGCTCGTTTACACGAGCGTCGGCGTGAAAAATTGGAAGGCATGGCAAAAGCTCGGCGTGAGCTACATCAACGCGCCTACCATGTATCACACCGAGGTGTCGCTCACCGAGGCGGTTTCGCTGGGCGATTTAAAGCATCCGCAGACGCCAGACGAGCCGATCGCGCTCCATCTGGTCAAGATCATGTCAGTTCCCGGAAAGCCGCGTAAGGAGCAGCATCGGATGGGCCGCGCGGAACTGCTGTCTACAACGTTTGAGACTTTTGAACGTAATATTCGCGATCAACTGGCGCGCATGCTCGGGCCAGGAGGTTTCGACCCGGTGCGGGATATTATCGACATCACGGTCAATCGGTGGCCACATGGCTACGCCTACACGTACAACAGCCTGTTTGAGCCGATGGAGTGGGTGTTCACCAACTCCGAGCAACGTCCGTGCGTGATCGCCCGGCAGCCGTATGGCCTGATTGCCATCGCCAATTCCGACGCCGGCGCTAGCCCTCACACCGACACGGCATTGTGGGAGGCGCATCGCGCCGTGGGAGACGTGATGAATCGCCGCGCCATGCCCACACTCGCATGAACCGCGCTCGCCGTCTCGGCCGGCAGCGGTTTTCGCGCAGCAATCGTGCGATGCGGATCTGATCCTGGGCGGCGGAAAAATCATCACCGTGGATGCCCAGGATCGGATCGCCGAAGCCGTCGCTGTCGAAGGCAATCGCGTTATGGCGATCCGTCTGAAGACCAGCGTCCCTACGGTGAATGTTGCGTTCACGCTCACCGGTTATGGCTACGGCCAGCGTCTTCGCATTCCCGCGCCTGCCAAAGTGGCTGGAATCGGCTCGCGTGTGGAATACCGGCAAGGGTGATTCCGCCGAGTTGAATCTCTAGCGGAATGGGCGGATGGGATCGCTGTGCCGAGCCGGCGGGCGCGGCCAGTGTGCCATCCAGATTGATCGCGATCGCGTGGCCGCTAGAGGCCAGGACGGCGGGCGAGAATTCGAACGTGGCCAGGCCGAAGCCAG
>JASIGB010000859.1:0-4361 GCA_030045355.1 Bryobacteraceae bacterium | reverse complement strand
CGCGAAGAGGCCACCTCTGGGTTGCCGGTAGCCGCTGCGATACGGTCGCGCATCTTCTGGATCATCGTGACGGTGCTGTTCTGCGCCTCCATCAGCCAGAACGGCGCCATCACTCATCTTTCCGCGATGCTGACCGATCGCGGCATCTCGCCTGGCGGCGCGGCTCTGGCAGCATCCGCATTGGGTGGCGCAGCCGTGCTTGGCCGGCTGCTGGCGGGGTGGCTGCTTGACCGCTTCTTCGCGCCGCGCGTAGCGATGATTCTGCTTCTTGCGGCGGCGCTGGGTGCGCTGGTTTTGTCCGGCGCGCGGTCGCAATCCGCGGGCGTCGCCGGAGCAGCGTTGATCGGCGTGGGCATGGGCGGCGAAGCGGACATCACGCCCTGGCTGCTGGCGAAATACTTCGGCCTGCGGTCGTTTTCCACCTTGTATGGACTAAGCTGGACGGCCTACGCGATCGCAGGCGCGATCGGCCCCATCATCATGGGCAAAGCCTTTGACGCCACCGGCTCCTATCAATCACTCCTCGTGCAGTTGGCGGCAGTGGCAGCGGGTTCGGCGGCGCTGCTGCTTTTCTTGCCCCGATACCGTACGTCGAGAAATTAATCCGCGCGTTTTATTTCACGATGCCGCGGCTTTCGTCAATGGTCAAAAACTGATTCGCGGGCACGTTGCGAAACGTCTGTTTCGTTCCGCTGGGCCACGCGACTTCGATCGAATTGACCACCGCATCCTGCGCCAGCCCAAAGACCAGCGCCAGATCGCTTTGCGAAGTGTAACTGGAGCCGCTGCGCACGGTGTTCGATTGCCGGCCCGAAGCGGATGCGATGGTGACCTTCGCACCGATGCCGTCACGATTCGATTTTGTGCCGACGGTGCGGATGGAAATCCAGTGGTTGCGGTTTCCGCCGTCATTGCGGAATAGGTGCGCGGGACCGTTGTTGGAGGTGATCAGAACGTCCAGATCGCCATCGCGGTCAAAATCGCCGTAGATCGCGCCGCGCGCCACCAGGGGTTTGGCGAAATCCGGGCCCACGGCATTCGATACGTTCTCGAACTTCTTTCCACCCAGGTTGCGGAACAACAGCGGCGGCTCGCGATATTGAATCTTGGGCTGCACGCGCCCGATCTCTTCTTCGATGTGCCCGTTGGCGGCGAGAATGTCGGGATATCCGTCAAGATCGTAATCGAAGAAGAACAACCCGAACGTCAGCGAGAGCAGACTGTCGCGCCCCACGCTCGAGCTCGGCGCCTCATCGACGAACAGCCCGTTGCCTTCGTTGTGATACAGGCCGAGCATTTGATTCGAAAAGTTGCCCACCAGAAGATGCGGACGGCCGCTGCGGTCGTAATCAGCTGAATCGACGCCCATCGCTCCGCGCGCGACGCCGTCTTCGCCGTACGCCACGCCCGCCTGCACCCCCTCCTCCGTAAATGTGCCATTCCGATTATTGCGGTACAGCTTGTTGGGCTGCGTGTCGTTGGAGACGAAAATGTCCGGCCAGCCGTCGTTATCGAAATCGAGAATGGTCACGCCCAGCGACTTGCTGGTCGGATCGCCGAGGCCGGCTTTGGCCGTGACGTCCTCGAAGCGCCCGCCGCCCAGGTTGTGAAACAGCTTGCTCGACGTTCCTTTGTACGATTCGGGTGTGCAGTAAGACTTCACGTTTCCATCCAGCGAACAATACAGATCGCCTTTTTGCGACCACTGCACGTAGTTGGCGACGAACAGGTCCAGCTTTCCGTCGCGATCGTAATCCAACCACGCGGCGCTCGTGCCGAAGTTGGCGTTCTTGATTCCTGACGCCGCGGTCACATCTTTAAACTTGCCGTGGCCCTCGTTGTGAAACAGGCGATCGCCATCGAGCGCGGTGATGTACACGTCGTCGCGGCCATCGTTATCGTAATCGCCAACGGCGACCCCGATACCGTACATCTCCACGTCCAGTCCGCTGCCTTTGGTGATGTCGGTAAACGTTCCGTTGTGATTGTTGCGATAGAGCGCCGCGGTGGTGCGGCGCCCGCGCGGAGCCCAATCCTTGCTGTTGATCAGCAGGACATCGAGCCAGCCGTCGCCGTCGGCATCGAAGAACGCGGCGCCGGAGCCCATGGTCTCGGGCAGATATTTTTTGCCCGATTTGCCCGCGTTATGAACGAACTTGATTCCCGATTGCGCCGTCACGTCGGTGAAAACCACTTTATTCGCGGCGGCCGATCCTGTGGACGCGGCGTCGATGGCGAGGGTGGCCAGAACGGCCGCGCAGGCCAGGGTTACCAGCGCGCTTTTCATATTGCCCCTCACCTTCCGACACCTCCGGCATCCGGCGCGGGCGAATTTAAGGCTCGCAAATCGATGCTTTCGTGATCGTGGATGGCTTGCCGCTCGTTGTTGTCTTCCGGGCGCAGCAAGCGCGGTTTGGCGGTGATGGCCTGCGACGATTCGTCGGCTTTGAAGCGCTCGAAGAGCTTCTCCTCGCGCGCGGCGGTCGAGAAATCGCCGATGCCCCGGTAGGCCAGCATCGCGGTGTAGTGCATCTGAAGATCTTCGGGATCGATCGCGGCCACTTTCTTCAGCGCTTCAATGGACGCGGCGTAGTTGCGCTTCAGAAACTCGATGCGTGCCACCTGGTTCCACACCACGCGGTCACGCGGATACTTCGCATCCACGATCGCCAGATCCTTCAACGCCGCGCCGTAATCGCCGTCCGCCTTTTCGATTAGCGCGCGGAAGTAATACGTGCGGCCGAGATTCGGGTCGCATTCGAGCGACTTCGCGATGAACGGCTTGGCGCGCGTGGTCTCGCCTTCCTGGATCAAGGCGCGGGCGACGTTCAGCCAGCCGTCGGCATATCCCGGCTCGGCTTCGGTCACTTTGGTGAACGCGTATTCGGCCTCGCGGACGTCGCCCTGCAACAGCAGGCCGATGCCCCAGTCATTCCAGCGCTCGCGTGTTTTTGGGTTCATCACCTGGTGCCACTTGGTTTCGGAGGGATTGTTGGTGAGCTCGATCGTAGATTCGGCCTTGGCAAGAACGGTGATGGGCGTTACGGGAACCTCGCCCTTGATTTCGCCCGAAACGTTGCCGGGAATGTTGCGCTTGTCAAAGCTGTACGCGGCGGCGTTGTGGCTGATATCGATTTTCGATTCCTCGCCCGGTTTAGGCTTTCCGGCATAAGCCCACTGCGTGTAATACCAGGAGAACTTGCGATGATTCAGCTTGGCGGTCAGATGAATGGGGCCCTTGGCGTCTTTGGGAATGTTGAGCAAATAGTGCACCGTGTCGGCCGCGCCGGGCGGGATGGCATGCACATACAGCACGCTGCGCGCCTGCCAGGCGTTGCGCTTGTTGATCTCGTTGCCGTCGGCGTCGAGCTGATAGGCCTTGTAGAAATGCGCACCCGGCTCAACCGGTCCGCGACCTCCGTCTTCCACTCTTCCGCTCCAGAAGATCACCCGGCCCGTTGCATCCGTGGCCTCAAGCTCTAGCCAAATATCGAAGGCATCCACAGTGCCGCCGGGAAACGTGTGGCCGATCTTGCGCGTGCGCACCACTACGTCGACGCGCGCGGTGGATCCTGGCGTGAGCTTCGGCTGCGCGACGTCCAGCGGCGCAGCGACCTGGCTCACCGGCCGTATGAAAGTTTCACCCTGCTGCTCGGCTTCCTCGCCGATCGGCGAGGCGGTGCTGAGCTTGGGCCCGGTAGCTGCGCGACGGATCATCGGGGTTTCATGACCGGGATTGGATACTGGCGAGGCGGCGAAAATGTCCACCGAAATGAATCCCGAAGTCAGGAATTTCTGCTCCGCGGCCAGTTGGTCGGCATCGCGATTGGCGTTCGCGACGGCGGTGTTGGCCGCTGCAAAACGATGCGAATGAATCTCGCCCGAGCGGTTGCCGGGTTCGGTGGAATGCTCCAGCGGCATGTGGCAATCGGCGCAGGTTTGTTCCTTCGGCGGATAGTAGAACGATCGTGCGCCTTCTCCGAACCCCGAAGCCTGCCAGTTGTCGTAATCATCGAAGCCGCGGAACCAGCGGTAATTGTTCACCGGCGCATCCAGGTGAACCTTGTGACAGGTGGAGCAGAACTGGGACGCCTGCGCGGTCATGAACGGCTTCAGGAACGTTTCGCGATGCGGCTCGGGGTCGAGATAGGTCATGAAGTCGACCAGCGTGCGGATCGCCTTGTTCTTGCTGGTCATCAGTTGATGCAGCGCGGGATACTCGATAGTGAATCCGTTGTTGCCCATCGTGCTGTCGACGTGCACGATGGCGTGACAACTGGTGCAGGCCAACCCGGCACGAGCCTCGGGCGTGTCGATTTGAGGTTCAATGAGCTTGTCAAATCGGCCGTTGAAGAACACCG
>JASIGB010000858.1:0-6226 GCA_030045355.1 Bryobacteraceae bacterium | reverse complement strand
CTGACTCGGCGAGGCTGTGATCTGGTCCACTTGCAGGAAGCGCTTGCGTTCCGAGGCTTCGATGTCCAGATGGATGCTCTTGATTTTGAGCGCGTCGAAGCCGGCGCCCAACACGGATGACAGAGGCGCGGCCACCCCGTTAGAGGCCTGGAGCGGCACGTTGTAATCGCCCGCGTAGGTGTTGTCGAGCTTGAGCGCCGGAGCGCCATTGACGAATTCCACGCCGCCGCGCAGCGAATAGCTGCCCAGGCCGAGCGTTCGCTCCGTGGCATCCATGGCCGAATACACCGCGGTCTGCACCAGGTACGGCGACAGCACGCGATCCTGCACCATTTGCATGTGGTAGGAAAGCGGACCGTGGCGGCCGTCTTTCACGGTGATGGAGAAGGGGACAGTTTCGGCTTTACGGCCGAGCTGGCCGTAAATGCTGGTGCTGCGGTCCTGCGTGATGACGCCCATCCATTCGAGCGGCGAGGAAATCTTGAAGGAGGAATTCAAATTGGGCAGCAGCGTGAGGACTTCGGCGCGCGCGAACGGTAGTTCGGTGTTTCCGACCGACATGAACTGGTGTCCGAAGGCGTAGACGTTTTTGCCGTCGATGGCGGTGACGGTGCCTTCGGCGCCGACGGTCAAGTCGCCCGAAAGCAGCTCGACGGCGATCATGTCGCCGGGACGCAGCGATGCCGGCGAGCCCAGCGTGTTCGGGAGCTTCGCGCCGCTGGAAACGCCCTGGCGCGGTTCCAGGCCCAGCTTCTTGAGCTCGGGGGCGAATTGCTCGAGGGTCGAGCCGGTAAATCCGTTGAAGGAGACTGGGGTCGCGATATCGATGAGCTGGCTCGCCAAGGAGTCGAGATTGGAAGCCACTTTGTGGGGCGGGGGAGCGGCGGGGGTTTTGTCCGAGGCCGGTTTCGCCGCTGGATCGCCGACCGCAAGCATTTCTTCGATGGGCCGGATGCCCGCGATGGGTTCCTTCGCGAAATTGAACGCGAGCGCGACGGCGCCCACTAGGCGGCCATCGATATAGACCGGGCTGCCGCTCATGCCCTGCATCACGCCGGTTTCGGCCAGCGGACCGCCGGAGAGTTTGGCGAGGATGATGGACTGGCGCGGGCCGACGTTATCCAGCACGCCCAGGATGTCGACCTGAAATTCCTCGACCTTGTTACCGTGGAAAACGGTTTTTCCGATGGCGCGTTGCCCGGCGCGGATGTCGCGCAGCGGGTAGATGGCGAGTTGGGCGCAGGCCAGATGTGCAGACACACCAGCCAGCAGGAGTGAGACGGGGAAACGCAAAACGCTCACCTCTTTATTCTAGCCCGTGGAATGCGCGCGAAGAGCTTTTGAATTCCTGCCTTCGCCAAGCGGGGATGGGCCAAGGCCACGCCCACGCCCCACCCCAGGGAGAAATCGGTCTTGAGCGCGGTGGCGAACTCGGCCGGCGAGAACTGGGCCAGGTGTTGCGTCCACTCGTCCCATTTGCCGTCATCCCATTTTGCGATGGCTCGATTGATGATGTTGGCGATGCGCAGATTGCGGCCATACGCCGCCAGCCAGTCTGATTGGAAGCGGGAGAGAAACGCGGCCGATGCATCGCCCTGTTGGACGGCGGAAGCAGCCACGCTGCCCGCCATGCGGCCTGCCAAAATAGCCCAGCGGATGCCTTCGCCGACTAGGGTAGAAGCGTGACCGGCGGCATCGCCGATGCCAAGAATCCCGTCCCCGACGAACGTCTCGGTCATGTCCGACGGGATCAGGCCGAAGTGATACTCGATGGGCTGGGCGCCGGTGAGGTCGATGCCCAGGCGATCGGCGGAGGCGACGAAGGAGTCCAGCAGCTTCACCGGATCGCTCGCGTCATCGGGATGGATGACGCCCACGCCGATGCGGACGCGCCCCGAGCCCCAGGGAAAAACCCAGCCGTATCCGGCGGGCGCGAACTGGCTGCCGACCGCGAGAACGGCTTCCTCCTGGTTGCAGCGCGGCGCGAACATGTCGAATTCGGCTCCCACGCCGAAGCGCTGGATCTCGCGGCTGATGCCCGCCTGGCGCAACAGGTCGCCGCGGTAGCCGGTGGCATCGATCACGACGCCTGCGCTGATTTCGACGCGCGATTTCGTGCGGGTTTCCACGCGCAGGCCTGTAACGCGGGCCTCGCACTGCAGAACGGCCAAGGCCTTGGAGGCGAGCCATAGGGTCGCGCCTGCCTGAGCCGCCATCGTAGCCAGATGCTGGTAGACGGCGCGAACGTCGATGATGCAAGCCGCCGGCTCGGGATAATCGAACGCGGCGCAGTGGTGCGGGGAGAGAAAGCGGACTTTAGTGATGGGATGCAGTAGCGATGCGGGAATGTCGAGGTCCAGCATTTCGCGCAGGAAGCTGCCGCCGGAAGTGCGGGTGGGCGATCCGATCTCGGGGTTCTGCTCCACCACCAGAACCGATGCTCCGGCCGATGCGGCGGTGAATGCGGCGGACAGACCCGCCGGGCCGGCGCCCGCGATGAGCACGTCGTACTTGGGAGCCAATGATTCAGTATACGGGGCCGGGTGGTATTCTTCAGGAGAAAGCTCGCGCATGGCGGTTCGGCGCATCCCCTGGCTCATTGCCGGCGGCTTTTCGCTGCTGCTTGGATCGCTGCTCGCGTTCCAGCGGTCGTTCCGCGAATATCCAGGCATCGAGTACGACGACTTTCCGCTGCCCGCCGACTCGCACGAGAAGACCGAATTTGCTTTTGCGCGCCTGATGTATCCGCCCGCGCCGACGGCGATGTTCGATCGCGCGGGCCCGCGGTGGGCCGAAGGCATGTCGAGCTGGACGCAGGATTATCCGCGCGCGGACCGGCATTTTCTCCTCGCCGTTCGGCGGCTCACGCGCATCAATGCGCGATCGGTGGAACAACCTGTGAATTTGGACGATGGCGACGACGTCTACAACTGGCCATGGCTGTATGCCGTGCGTCCCGGCGAATGGCTGCTCACCGACGCGCAGGCGCACAAGCTGCGCGACTATCTGCTGCGCGGCGGGTTCTTCATGGCGGACGATTTTTGGGGCACGCCCGAATGGGCGGTGTTCTGGGACAGCATGGGCCGCGTCTTTCCAGACCGGAAGGCGGTGGAACTCGAAAACAACAGCGCGATCTTTCATACCATTTACGATCTGGACGAGCGCTATCAGGTGCGGGGCGCGTGGGGGCTTTACGGATCCGGCTATCAGAATGACGGACGCGTCGCGCACTGGAAAGGCATCTTCGACGATAAAGGGCGCTTGATGGTGGCGATCACGCAGAACTCGGATCTGGGTGATTCGTGGGAGTGGGCCGATTCGCCTGAATATCCCGAGCGCTATTCGGCGCTGGGGATTCGCATCGGCGTGAATTACATCACGTACGCCATGACGCACTAAGCCAATGAAACTGACGCTTTGCTTCGCGCTAATCGCCGTCACCGCCTTCGCGCAAAGGGGCGCACGCCTGCCGTCGTTTGACGCGGAGCATGTGTATTTTTTCGATCATCCGGTTGCGCTCGCGCCCGGACTCGTGCTCACGATTTTCGGAAACGATCTCGGGCCGGCGCAGGGCTGCGCGAGCCAGCACGATGCCGCGGGAGACTATCCGAAGTCGCTGTGCGGCGTACAGGTGCTGGTGGGTGGAGTTGCGTCCGGATTGCTGTGGGTGCAGGAGAAGCAGATCAATTTCAGCGTTCCTGAAGAGACGCCGGACCGGGGCACGACGGATCTGGAGGTTGTGTACCAGGGCCGAAGCAGCGCGGTCACGGTGCCGCTGGGAAAGGAAGGCACCACCCTTTCGTTCGAAGGTCCGCTGCGCGTGGGGATGCCGGTATGGCTGAAAGTCACGGCGCCGTACAGGCAGGATGCAGGGATCCGGTACCCGTTCATGGTTTATCCCGCCGCGTTCGGCTGCAACGAAGTGGAAGTGCGGCGGGACGGGATGCCGTTGAGAAAGATCGCCGACATCGGCACCCAGGCGTTCGGCGGCATCTTGATCAACGGCAATCCATGCGGTGGAATTTCGTTCCGCACCGAATTGCATTTCAAGGATCGATTACCACTGCATCTTCAGTATCGCTTCGATCGGCCGGGCATTTATGAGGTTCGCCTCACGATACATTACAGCTTCAAAGGTCGAGCGCCATTCGTGAGTCCGTGGACCCAGATCGAAATTCTTCCGGCCGATCCGGCCGCGCGCAGCGAGTGGCTGAAGGATAAGGTCGGGCATGCGCCAACGGACGCGGCGGATCTGCTGTCGGATTTTCTGCCTAGCATTCTGGCCGATCCCGATGACGAAACTCTTCAGGCGCTGCGGCCCTATCTTTATCATCCCGATCGCGTGGTCCGCGAATATGTCGCCGCCGCGCTGACGTATTGGCCTGACGCACAGGCAACGGCCAAGCTTTGGGAGTGGGTGCGGGAACAGGGTCCGAGCGACGCCGCGGTGCGTTTCCTGCTGCTGCACACGAAAACATTCGCCGCCTCGCAGGCGGACGAGCTCGTGAACGTTTCGATTCCCAATTTGCAGTCGAGTTCGGCCGTGCTAACTCTGGGCGCATTACGCGCCGTTACGGGAGTTGCGCTCGCGAAGGATGCCCTGGCGAGCCCTGCGATGCGCGATCGCGGCGCAGACGCGCTGGTGGATGCCGTGGAGCACGACTTGGCTGTGGATCCCGAGAATGCCAACGAATATGTCGCCGGGCTGGGCCAAGTGCCGGATGCACGTGCATTCTTTTTGTTGACCAATTTGGCGAATCGCGGCGGGCTGGGCGCGGAGCAGGCGCGGATCGCGCTGAGTTGGCGCAATTCGCCGTCCGACCGCTAGGATAGACTTTTTATGACATGCCGCTATCGCCGGGCGACAGACTAGGCGCCTACGAAATCATTTCGCAGCTTGGCACCGGCGGCACGGGCGAAGTCTGGAAAGCGCGTGATACGCGGCTGGACCGCATCGTCGCGCTGAAGGTTTCGAAGCTCGAGTTCAGCGAGCGTTTCGAGCGTGAGGCGCGCGCGGTAGCGGCGCTGAATCATCCCCACATTTGCCAGATCTACGACGTGGGGCCGAACTACCTGGTGATGGAGTACGTGGATGGCGCGCCGCTCGCCGGGCCTTTGCCGCTGGAGCGCGCCGCCGAATATTGCGAGCAGATTTTGGATGCGCTCGACGCCGCGCACCAGAAGGGAATCACGCATCGCGATTTGAAGCCGGCCAATATTCTGGTGTCGCGCGCGGGAATCAAGCTGCTCGATTTCGGACTCGCCAAGCATGGCGGGCCGCTCAAGGAAACTGATTCGACGCTGACGCAGGCGCTGACCGGCGAAGGCGCGATCGTGGGGACGCTGCAATACATGTCGCCCGAACAGTTGCAGGGCAAGGAAGCCGACGCGCGCAGCGATCTGTTCTCGTTCGGATGCGTGCTGTACGAAATGCTGAGCGGACGCCGCGCGTTCGAAGGGCCGAACGCGGCTACGGTGATCGCGGCCATTCTCGACAAAGAGCCCGCGCCGCTGGCGGCTCCGCCGGCCATCGACCGCGTGGTGCGCGCCTGCCTGAATAAAGATCCTGCGCAAAGGTTTCAGAGCGCGCGGGAGTTGAAGCGGGCGCTCAAATGGGCATTCGAGCAGCCGGCGGGAGGGTCTCCACGATTATCCGGGCGAGCGGGCAGCCTGTGGTGGATGGCGATTGCCGCGGCTGCCGCGATCGGTGCGTTGGCCGGATGGGCGGTGTCGCATTGGGGGCGTCCGGCTGCGACGCAGCGCGCATTCCGGTTCGACCTCACCGCGCCCGCGAACGGCCGCTTCACCATCGGCGCGGGTTCGGGCGGACTCGCGCTCGCACCCGATGGCCAGAACGCGGCCTTCGTCGCGACGCTCGGCGGGCGCAGCTTTCTGTGGGTGCGCGCTCTGGACGGAACGGTGGTGCGTCCGTTGCTGGGAACCGAAGGCGCATTTTCGCCGTTCTGGTCGCCGGATAGCAAGTCCATCGCGTTTTTCGCCGAGGGCAAGCTGCGGCGCGTGGATTTGAACGGACCCGCGCCCACGACCATTTGCGACACCTTCGGTCCGGGACGGGGAGGAACCTGGACCGACGACGGCCACATCCTGTTCGCGACTCTGGCCAGTGCGATTTTCGAAGTGCCTGCGTCCGGCGGCACGCCCGCGATCATCACTAAATTCGATGCCGCGAACGGCGACTTAGCCCATTATTGGCCGCAGGCGCTGC
>JASIGB010000857.1:0-3932 GCA_030045355.1 Bryobacteraceae bacterium | reverse complement strand
TCCTGAATCTCGATTCCCTTGTCGAGCGCCTTGGTCATGTCGTAGACCGTGAGAGCCGCGACGGAGGCGGCCGTCAGCGCCTCCATCTCGACGCCCGTGGAGGCCATGGTGGCGACGCTCGACACGATCCGCACGCCCTGCTCTTCGAGCGTCACTTCCACATCCACGTGCGAGAGCATCAGGGGATGGCACAGCGGGATCAGGTCCGACGTCTTCTTGGCCGCGGAAATTCCCGCCACGCGCGCGATTTCGAGCGGATTGCCCTTGGGATTGCTCGGCAACTGCGCGATCACGGACGGCTGCATTTTGACGAACGCGTGTGCGCGCGCCGTGCGCTTGGTGGGCGATTTAGCCGAGACGTCCACCATTCGCGCCACGCCTGCGTCGTCGTAATGGCTGAGTTTGCGCTTGGTCGACATAACCCGTGGGCCGCTACTTCAACAACACGCGAATCCAATCGCCCGCGGCCCAGGTTTCGCGTTCTGGCTCAGTAACCAGAAAGGCGTTGGCCCGCGTGAGGGTCGGCACGTCGCCGGAGCCTTGCCAGGGAAGCGGCGCGATCTCAGAGCCGTCAGCGCTCAAGACCGCGGGCAGAAAGCGCGTCAAACCTTTCTTTTGGCTGAAATCCTTGGATAGTCGGCTCCAGAGCAGCGGCAGAGCGGTCCGGCCCTGGCCTCCCAGCAGTTCCACCGCCGCACGCGCGAAAATTTCGAACGTCACCATGGTGGACGCCGGATTGCCAGGCAGACCGAAGAAGAACTTACCGCGCGCTTTGCCGAAAACCAGCGGCTGGCCCGGCATGATGAGAACGCGATCGAAGTAAAATTCGGCGCCCACATCGGCCAGCACGCGCTCCACAATGTCGTATTTTCCGGCCGAAACGCCGCCCGAGAGCAGCAACATGTCGAAACGCAGCCCGTGCTCCACCAGTTCGCGAGTGGAAGCGTACAAATCGCGGGCAACGGGAAGAATCGTGGGGCAGCCGCCCGCGCGCCTCACTTGCACTGCGAGCGATTCCGCGTTCGAGTTTCGGATTTGATAGTCCAGCGGCGTCTCGTGAACCTCGACGATTTCATCGCCCGTGGCGATGATCGCGACTTGCGGAAGCGCATATACGGAAACTCGGCCGCGGCCTACCGCGGCGAGCAGCGCGATTTCGGCAAAACCCAAGCGCTGGCCGGGATCCAGCAGCACTTCCTTCTCGCGCGCCTGTGAAGCGCGCGCGCTGATGTTTTCGCCGTGCGCGAGCGTTCGCGCGATGTTCACGCGGTCGCCGGCAACGGTGCAGTGCTCCACCATGACGACGGCGTTCGCGCCGCGAGGCACCGGAGCGCCGGTCATGATCTCAACCGCTTCCCCCGGCCCGACGTCGCCCGCGAACGATTCCCCGGCGCGCACCTCGCCGACCATGAATAGTTCGCCCGGCAGATCCTCGGCGCGAACAGCGAAGCCATCGCGGACCGAGCGGGGCAGAGCGGGATAGTCGCGATCCGCGGCAATCGGTTCAGCTAGCACGCGGCCGGCCGCTTCGGCCAAGCTAACCCTTTCCGCATTTGGCTCGGCTTGCGCGGCGCTTACCTCCCTCAGGACGCACTGCCGCGCCTGCTCGAACGTAAGTGTCGCCACGACTGCTATTGTACCTTTGGATGTATGCGATGCCCCAGGTTGGTCCGGGAGGGAGTGGACAAGGGAGAGGTCCATCTCTGGATCGCGCGGCTGGAGTCTTCCGACGCAGCTTTTGCCCGATCGCTTTCCTGGCTCGCGCCCGAGGAGATTGCGCGCGCCGAACGTTTCCACTTCGATCGGCACCGGCGGGCATTTGTTCTGGGCCGCGCCGCTTTGCGCGCGCTGCTAGGAAATTATCTCGGGACGGCTCCCGCCGAGATTCGCTTCGTCTATGGACCACAAGGCAAGCCCGCGCTGGCCGCGCCGCCCTCGGATGAGTCCTCTGCACTGCGATTCAACGTGTCCAATTCCGGCAATCTGGCCGCCTATGTTTTCACGACGGGGTGCGAGATCGGAGTGGACCTGGAACAATACCGCCAGGTGCGCGATCTGAGCCACATCGCGGACCGCTTCTTCTCACCCGCCGAGACCGCCGAATTACTGGCGCTTCCCCAGGAGGAACAAGAGGCCGGCTTTTTCAACTGTTGGACGCGGAAAGAGGCGTATATCAAGGCCGTGGGCGGCGGTTTGTCCATCCGCTTAGACAGTTTCCAGGTCACGCTTCGTCCCCGAGCGGCGCCGCGCGTGGTTTTGCTGGAGGGCAGCGCCGAGCGGGCGCGCAACTGGACCTTGCACGCTTTCACTCCCGCGCCGGATTACGCCGGCGCGATCGCCTATCCTGATCGAGCGCGCGTAGTTCAGTCGGTTCCCGTGTCGCCGATCGACGAATTGCTCAGCATGCTGAACTGCTGAAAACGCTTCCGTACTCTCTCTTCGGCCGAAAGTTGCGACTAACAGATGTAATAACGAAAGACGAAAGACTGCCAAATAGCCGAACGATTACTAAAAACCGCATTTTATATTTTTTTCATAGCAACTTAAGTTTTTCTTTATTTCAACTTAATGCTTTCTTCATTGTCTAATTTGGGCAGGCTGCCTTATACTCCTTGCTAATCCCTCCTCAGCGTTTGAGGCGCGAATACCTGTCCATGCTAGATAGCTCATTCAACAGGATACGTGTGTTCACGTGTTCCGGAACGGTAACTGGAGGAGTATGCAAATCAATAAAAGTGTTGTTCTGTCGCTGATTGCGCTGGCGGTTCTGCCGGTGTGTTTGCGCGCTCAGTCTACTTTTGGGAGTATTCGCGGAGCCACTGCGGACCCTAGTGGAGCGGCCATTCCGGGCGCGACGATCACATTGCACAGTGACGACGAGAATACCAATACATCTACCGTCTGTGACGCAAGCGGCAATTTCGTTTTTGAGAATCTCAAACCGGGGCACTATACCATTACCTCCTCGAAAGAAGGCTTTGCTAAAGCCGTGGTCAACCAGGTGGAGTTAGTCGCCCGCCAGAACCTTCGCGTGGACATCAGCATGACGGTTGCGGCGCAATCGCAGACCGTGGAGGTGAGCGCTTCCGCCGTCGCGGTGAACACCGAAAACGCCACCTTGAGCGATTCCAAGGAAAGCACCGACATCACCCAGCTGCCGATCAACACTCGAACCGTCTCCAGCAGCCCGCTGGGCGCTCTAGCCGTATCTCCCGAGGTAACCAGGGACTCGCAAGGGAATTTCGCGGTGGGTGGCTCCACGGCGGCGCAGACCGGGTTTTCGGTGGATGGAATTTCGACAGCCAGCGTGCGCTACAATGGCGCGCTGCAGGATGCTTACCCGTCCATGGAAAACATCGCCGAGATGAAGATCACGGCATTCAATAACAATGCGGAGTTCGCCCAGATGGGCGACGTGACCTTTGTCACCAAGAGTGGAACGAATCAATTGCATGGCAGCGCGTTTGAATATTTCCAGGATGGTGCGCTTGATTCCACTGTTCTGAATTTTTCCTTCAAGGCGCCCCGGACCTTTAACACTTTTGGCGGCAGCCTGGGTGGACCGGTGACCATCCCCAAGCTGTATAACGGGCACGATAAGACATTCTTCTTTGTCGATTACGAAGGCAACCGGAAAACTCAGTCCGCCCCTGAGCAGCTTCTGGTGCCAACGGCCGCGGAAAGGGCGGGCAACTTGAACGGACTGGTTCAAGGCCTGGGTTTGGGCCCGGTGATGAATCCGTTCACGGGTACGGCGTTTCCGAACAACACGATCCCAACCGGCTCCTGCCCGGCCTGCATCAATCCGGTGGCTCAGGCTCTGTTGAATTACTATCCACTGCCGAATGCGAACTTGGGAGTTGTCAACCCGTCATACAACTATCAGACGCTGGTGCCGAACCCCTCCAATTCCGACGGCTTCGACGTCAGAA
>JASIGB010000856.1:0-3140 GCA_030045355.1 Bryobacteraceae bacterium | reverse complement strand
TTCAGCGCCATCATCACGCCGCCGCAGGCCGCGGTGCTGGCCGTTGGCCGCATCGCCGATCGTGTGGTCCCGGTGAACGGCCTCATCGGCATCCGCCCCATTCTCACGCTCACGCTGTCGAGCGATCACCGCGTGGTCGATGGCGCGCAAGCCGCCGCCTTTCTGAACGACCTCGCCGAAGCGCTCACCAGCGGCGCACTGCTATTTTAGGCGGAAGTTTACTTCCACGATTGCTCGAACCGCGACCGGTTTGCCATCCTTCATGCCTGGCTGAAAGCGCCACGTCCGGAGGCTCGCGACCGCATTGGCGTCGAGTCCCGGGTCGAGCGGCTGGATGACTCGAATGTCGTGCACGGCTTGATCCACGCCGACAACGATCGATAAGACCACGGGGCCTTGGATCTTCGCGTCCCGCGCTTCGTCGGTGTACTCCGGCTCGGTCTTCACTAACACTTTTGGCGGAACGATCCCCGGGCCGATACGGTAGATCTTCTCGGCGAAGGAAACACCGGTCATGAACATGAGAAGTAGCGGCATCGCGATCGCGATTCGCCGCGCGGCGCCGCCCGATTCCGGCCGCCAAGCAAATAGGCGCCCGACGCGGGTTCGCAGCGGAGATGATCCGGTCATGGCGCATCCCAGGAGTAGGGAGGCGGAACCTTCGCGCGCGCTCGCGAGCAGCACGCTGGCATATTCCTGGGGCGTTACGCCCGCCGCCAATACGGCATCGTCGCACGCCAACTCCTGCTCCCGATTGAGAGCCGCCGCCATCATCCAAGCCAACGGGTTCCACCACAGGATCACACGCGAGATTTGCGCCACATATTTTGCCAGGCAATCACGCCGCTGGACATGCGCTGATTCATGCAGCAGCACTGCACGCAACCGGTCGCTGTCCCAATCGCGTGCGCTCTGGGGAAGCAGGATCAGGGGGCGCAGCACGCCGCATGCGAGCGGCGTGCCCACGTTGGCAATCCGAACTTCGGCTTCGTCCGCGAACCGGAAAGGCGAGGACCGGCGCCGCGCGCGACACAACAGAAACCAGCCCCCAACGGCGCGCAGCGCCATGATCAGCGCGCCGGATACCCATAGCCACGCGAAAACCGCCGGCCAGCTTATGAGCGCAGTTCCGGCACTGACGGTTGATCCGGCGGCCGCTGTTACTGCCGGGACGGCGATCGCAACGCTCCAGCGTGGCGCCCAAAGCGCCGCCAACGGAACCGCTGCCGCGCTGCTCAACGCCGCGAGGCAGATCAGGTGCCGCACCGGCGCACTCTGACCACGCAAGCAGCGCAAGAGGATCGCTCCCGCCGCGAGCAAAATCGTGGACTTGGCTGCTACGGAAATCAAATATGCTTCCAACACGGCTATTTCCCTTCTTTCTTGGCGTGTGCAATCGTGCGCGCCAGATCGTTCAGTTCTTCCTCACTCAAATGGAACGCCGAAGGATCCAGCAGCGCCGCCACCGCTTCCTTCGCCGAGCCATCGAAAAACGTGCGGATGATCCGTTGTAACGCGGACCGCCTGGCCGCTTCGCGGGGTACGGTCGGCTCGTAAACGTAGCGCAGCCCTTCTTCGGAATGCCGCACGTAGCCTTTGCGTTCCAGCACGCGCAGGATGGTGCGGACTGAAGAATAATTTGGCTGATCCGCGAGGCCCGCCTGGACCTCCTGGCCGGTGGCGCGCCCCCGCGCAAACAGGATGTCCATGATCTGGCGCTCCCGGCGGCTCAGGTCCGGATCGTTTTTCGCTGTCTTCTTCATGGTGCGCATTTATTAACAACCTGCGTAAAAATTAGCATAACTGGCCGCAGCCTGTCAATAGGGTTTTGAACTTTGACATGATAGGTAGCGCATGACTCTTAGCCGCGAGCGCATTCTCACTACCCATGTCGGCAGCCTCCCGCGCAGCGAGGTGCTTTCCGAAATGTTGATCGACCGCGAGGAGGGACAACCGCTCGATGCGCAGAGGTTCGCCCAGGAAATGGACCGCGCCGTGCGCCACGTGATCGCCAAGCAGGCCGAGGCCGGCATCGACATCGGCAACGATGGCGAACAGCAGCGCGTCGGGTTCCAAACCTACGTGCCCAGCCGCATGTCCGGTTTCGCCGGGCAGTCCAAGCGGCGCCGCGGGCGCGATTTCGAAGAATTCCCCGCGCTGGTGGACGATATGATCCGCCGCTTTCCCAAGCGCAGCCGCATGCAGAACGCTCCGGAGGCGCAGGGCGAGCTGCATTATCTCAGCACGTCGACTCTGCTCGCCGAAATCGAGCGCTTTGAGCGCGCGGCCGGCGAATCCGGCGCGTTCGCCGAGCGCTTCATGACCGCGCCCTCGCCCGGCATCATTTCGACAACGATGCTGAACGCGTATTACGACTCGCAGCAATCGTACCTGAATGCGCTGGCGCGTGAAATGCGCAACGAATATCTTGCCATCCATCGCGCGGGGTTGCTGCTGCAAATCGACGCGCCCGACCTGGCCATGGATCGCTCCATGTTCTATCGCGATCTATCAGACCAGGAGTTCGTGAACGCCGCGGAAATGCACATCGCAGCCATCAATCAAGGCATCGAGGGCATCCCGCGCGAGCGTGTGCGCCTGCACTGCTGCTGGGGCAACTGGAACGGTCCGCACTTGTACGATGTCCCGCTCGACTTGATCCTACCTGTGCTCTATCAAGCTAACGTCGGCGCGCTCAGTATCGAGTTCGGCAATCCACGGCACCAACACGAATTCGAAGCGCTGCGCCGTCACCAGCTTCCCGACCATATGCTGCTCGTTCCGGGCGTGGTGGAAAGCAATAGCAACATCGTGGAGCATCCGGAAGTGGTGGCGCGGCGGCTTGAGGAGGCGGTTTCCGTGGTCGGCGACCGAGAGCGCGTCATCGCCAGCACCGATTGCGGTTTCGGGACCTTCACTAATCGCGAATACGTCATCGAGCCCGCGGTTTGGTTGAAGCTGAAGGCGCTGCGCCAAGGAGCTGACATCGCTTCTGCACGCCTGTGGGGACGAGCCGCGGCCCGATAGTATAAGCTGTTTTGCACATGCGCTTCGCACTCGTAATGGTCGCGCTCGCCTGTTCGTCTGCGTTCGCGCAGGTGGATTTATCCGGCGAGTGGGCCAGCCGCTACACCTGGGAT
>JASIGB010000855.1:0-5341 GCA_030045355.1 Bryobacteraceae bacterium | reverse complement strand
TGGATCGAAGGCCTCACGCGCATTCCCGGACCGACGCAAGCCACCGCCCCCGCATCCGGCGTCATTGATTCCAAGCCGGTCGAGCAGCGCCTGGCGATCGTTGACGTGACCAGCGGCGCGGCGCGAGCCATCTCGCCAGCCGGCATGTATGTCTACGAGTTCGATTGGTCACCCGACAGCAGGAAACTCGTTTACCTCGCTGCGCCGGGCGACGGCGACGACAACTGGTACGTTGCGAGAATTTATTCCATCAGCGCTGAACCGGGCGGCGTAGAATCCGGCGAACCTCGGGAGTTGCTGAATCCGCCGCTGCAGGTGGCGAACGTGCGCTGGTCGCCGGACGGCAAGACCATCGCTTATATCGGTGGTCTGATGAGCGATGAAGGGGTCGTTGGCGGAGAAATCTACGCTTTTCCCGCCGAAGGGGGTGCCCCGCGCGATTTGACGCCTGATCGAAAATCGACGCCCAACTGGTTTCAATGGTCGCCCGAGTCCAAACAAATTTTGTTTGGCGAGAACGTCGCGGGCGATTCCGCCATCTCGACGCTGGACCTGGCCACCGGCAGCACGGAGACCCTGTGGAAAGGCGCCGAAACCGAGCGCTTTTCAGGCGACGCCTCGAACAGCGCGGTGATCCTGAGCTCCTGGACCGACCCTCCGGAAGTGTGGGCCGGCCCCACCGGCAAATGGCGCCAGATCACGCACTCTAATCAGGCGCAGCCACGCCTGTGGGGCGACGTGAAGAATGTCCACTGGTCGAGCGGCGGGTTTGACGTACAGGGCTGGCTGATGTTTCCGCGGCCGTACGATCCGTCGAAGCACTACCCGATGCTCGTGGATGTGCATGGCGGACCGGCTTCGGTGGTCCGTTCTAATTGGCCCAGATCCGGCCTGCCGCTGCAACTGTTTTCGAGCCGGGGCTATTTCGTGTTCATGCCCAATCCGCGCGGTAGCTATGGCCAGGGCGAGCGCTTTACGCGCGGCAATGTGAAAGATTTCGGGCACGGCGATCTGGATGATATTCTCGCGGGCGTGGATGAAGTGGTGAAGAATTATCCGGTGGACGCGAAGCGCGTCGGCATCGGCGGCTGGAGCTACGGCGGCTTCATGACCATGTGGACCGTCACGCAAACGCACCGTTTTCGCGCAGCCTTCGCGGGGGCGGGCATCGCGAACTGGCAAAGCTATTATGGCGAGAATGGCATTGACCAGTGGATGATCCCGTATTTCGGCGCGTCGGTGTATGACGCTCCCGCGGTGTATGCGAAAAGCTCGCCGATCACGTTTATCAAGAACGTCGAGACGCCCACGTTGATCATGGTGGGCGACCGCGACGCGGAATGCCCGCCGGCGCAATCCTACGAATTCTGGCATGCGCTGAAGACGTTGGGCGTGAAGACCGAGTTTGTGCTCTATCCCGGCGAAGGTCACGCGTTTCACGATCCGCAGCACATTCGCGACCGGTTCGACCGCGTGGTCGAGTGGTTCAACGAGAATATGCCTGCGGACTAGTGGCGGCCTAGAGCAGATGGCCGTGATGCTTTTCGAGTTCCTGGACCAGCTCGCCGACCTCCTGCGAACGGGAACGGTCGGCAATCAGCAGCGCGTCCGGGGTGTCTACGACCACCAGATCCTTGACGCCCAGCAGCGCGACCAGCTTGCCGTCGGCATGCACATAGTTGCCGCTGCTCGATCGCGCCAGCGTTTCGGCATGTAGGACATTGCCGTTGGGGTCGCGAGCGAGCAATTCGTAAACCGCGTTCCAGCTTCCGACATCGTTCCATCCGAAATCATCAGTGGCGAAGCCGATAACATTCGGCGATTTCTCCAGCACCGCATAGTCGATGGAGATGTTCTCGCAGTGCGGAAAGGCGTGCTTCAGCGTCGCGGCAAACTGCCGGTGGGAAAACGCGGGCAGGCTCGCGAGCAACGTCGCGGTCTTGGGCAGATACTCGCGCAGCGCATCCAGCAGCACCGAAGCTTTCCAAAAGAACATGCCCGCGTTCCAATAGAAATTTCCGGCTTTTACGTAACGCCGCGCGGTAGCGAGATCCGGCTTCTCGCGAAACCGTCGAACGGTTACCGGCTCAAGCGATCCGGCTGCGACGTTCTTCGGAAATTCGATGTACCCGTATCCGGTCTCCGGCCAGCGCGCCTGAATGCCAAGCACGACCATGTTGCCGTCAGCAGCGGCGCGCAGCGCTGGACGCACGAAGCGCAGATAGCGGGCGGGCTTCGAGATCACGTGATCGGAGGGGAACACGCCCATCACGGCCTCGGGATCGATCGATTCTAGAATGTGCGCGGCCAGACCGATGGCGGGCGCGGTGTTGCGCTGCGCGGGCTCGGCCAGAATCTGCTTCTTCGGAACTTCCGGCAACTGGCGCACGATTTCATCGCGCAGATGCTCGTTGGTGAGAATCCACTGATTTTTCGGTGAAATCACCGCGGCGAGCCGATCCACGGTGTGTTGGATCAGCGAGCGCTCGCCGAGGAATCGCAGCACTTGCTTGGAATGTTTGCGCCGGCTGCGGGGCCAGAAGCGCGTACCACGGCCGCCGGCTAGGATAAGGCCGTAATAGTTCGCGCGGTGCGGCATCAATTCTGCTGGTAGTTGTGATAGCCGCGCACCAGCTTCAACGTGCGGTTCCAACGGGTCTTGGTGAAGAAGTGCTCGGCCAGATCGAACATGTGGTGCAGGTTGTAGGTTTGCAGGTCCTCGGTAGGAGCGTCGTAAGACCAGAAAATGATCAGCGGCTTGCCGACGATGTTGTCGCGCGGGACGAAGCCGAAGTAGCGGCTGTCGAGCGAATCGTCGCGGTTATCGCCCATGGCGAAGTAGTTGCCCGGCGGCACCACCACCTCGCCGTTGACTACGTTGTCGCGCAGCATCCTCCCCGCGCGTGCGGCCATCTTGGGATCTTGGATAAATTCCGGTTCACCTTGGGGAAAATTGTCCCGATATTGCAGCGAATTGTCCTGGTGGATCACGTACGGCTCATAGAGCGGTTTGTCGTTGATGTACACCTGCTTGTTGATGAGCTTGATGTGATCGCCGGGGAGCCCGATGCAGCGCTTCACCCAGTCCTGGTTGAGCGTGGGATGCCGGAACACGATGATGTCGCCGCGCCGCGGGTTTTCATACGGCAGCACATATTTCGTCACCCGGTCGGACGGTGAATAGGCCAGCTTATCGACGATCAGGTGATCGCCGGTGAGCAGCGTATTGTGCATCGACGCGGTGGGGATCACGAAGGGCTGCGCGATGGTGGTGGTCCCGAACAGCAGGATCAGAATCATGATGGCCCATTCGGCCACCGAGTTGCGAGCCTTGGGCTCTGCTGGAGCCTTGGAGGCCGGCGGCGGGGAGGCGCCCGGATTACTGCTTGTTGTAGTTGTGGTAGCCATGGATCAACCTGAACGTCCGATTCCATCGCGTCTTGGTGAAGAAGTGCTCGGCCAGATCCAGGAAGTGGCTGAGCAGCGTATCCACATGCGAACTCGCAAGGTCCTCCGTGGAGGCGTTATAGGACCAATAGATAATCAACGGCTTGCCGATGATATTGTCGCGCGGCACGAAGCCCCAGTAGCGGCTGTCGAGCGAGTTGTCGCGATTATCCCCCATGGCGAAGTATGAATCCGGCGGCACCACGACCCAGCCGTTTACGACGTTGTTCGCCAGCATTTCCCGCGCGCGATCCATCAGCATGAGGTTCGGCTCGCTGTTGGGGAAGTTATCGCGGAAGGAGTCTGGGTAGGGCTGCTTGTGCACGACGTACGGCTCAATCAGCTTGACGCCATTGCGATAGACCTGTTGATCGACAATCTTGATGCGGTCGCCAGGAACGCCGACTACGCGCTTGACGAACGTCTGCGTGATATCCACCGGATAGCGGAAAACGATAATGTCGCCATCGCGCGGGTTCTCATAAGGCAGCAGGTACTTGGTGACCGAGCCGGGCGCCGAATACGCGAGTTTGTCCACCAGCAGATGATCGCCGATCAGCAGCGTATCTTCCATCAACCCGGTGGGGATCACGAACGCCTGAACCAAAAACGTCGTGCCGAACAGCAGCAGCAAAATCGTGATGGTCCATTCGGCGATTGTGCCGCGGGGCCGGTCCTGCTTGGCCGGCGGTTTGGTCGCAGTAGTGCCGGGCGATACCGCTGAAGGCGCGGGGGCGTCGGCCGTTGCCCCAACCTTTCCACGTTCCGTTGGGGTTTTCATAGCGCAGCCGGTTTCATAGCGTCGACACCTTCAGTTTATCAGCAGGCGGCAGTTTATCAACAGGCGGGCAGTCTATCAGCACGCGGATGCCGTAGCCGGGAAAGCTCGCCCAACGAAATGTAGATATTCAGCAAACCCAAACCGCTCAACGCGCCGCGGAAGTACGAGCTGAGCCACACGCCGCGCAGCCCCGGGAAGAGGTGTCCCACCGCATTCGTGTCCCACTGCGGCATCCAGGGAAATACCAACAGGAACGCCCCGACTTCGAAGCAGATGATGATGAACAGAAACACGCCCAACTTGTGCACCCAGGTGTGTTTCACCGGCTCCGGAGTTGGCCGGGGTTCGTTCGCGAGTTGGGGTTCTACCGGGTGCATGCGGCTGCTTCCTGGGCGAGTTCTTCGACCGATAACTCGTCATCGGATTCCAAGGCGCCGTCTTGGGCGCCGCCTTCAAACAGGTCGCCCTGGCGCGGATATCCCGTCCAGACCGTGTGGGGCGAGTGCTCCCGCACGGGCCAAAAACTGAAGCGATGCATGGGGGTGGGGCCGTGCGTTTCGAGCGCCTTCCAGTGCTCGTCCGTCGAATAACCCTTGTGATTCCTCAAGCCGTACCGCGGGAACACCTGGTCCCATTCGCGCATGCAGGCGTCGCGCTCCACCTTCGCCAATATAGACGCGGCGGCGATGCATTGCGATAGCGCGTCGCCGTGAATCAGCGCGCGCTGGGCCAACGGTAAATCGACGGTGACCGCATCCACTAGCAGATAATCCGGCGCGGGGTTCAGCCGTTCGATCGCGCGCCGCATGGCCAAGCGCGAAGCTTGCAGGATATTGATGCGGTCGATTTCGAAAGCGTCCACCGCAGCCACGGCCCATCCCATCGCACGCTCGCGGATTCGCGCGGACAAGACCTCGCGGCGCTCGGCATCCAGCAGCTTGCTGTCGCGCAACCCGCGAATGGGACGCTCGGGGGATAAAATGACGGCGGCGGCGAAAACTGGTCCGAACAACGCGCCGCGTCCGACCTCGTCAACGCCGGCAATGCGCTCGAAACCTTCGGCCCGGGCGTCGCGCTCGAATTTTCCCTGGCATCTCATCAAATCGAGGACCC